>WGCX01000075.1 GCA_015493575.1 Desulfobacteraceae bacterium
ATTTTTCCAAAAAGGGGGTCAGGCTTTTCTTATTCGTTGTTATCAAACTATAAATATATGTTAACCTCAAAAGTTGAGATAATGACAATAAGGAAAGCCTGACCCTCTTAAATCTTTAATGTTCGATAAAAACTTGATAATCGAGTTTAAAGCTTTTTGCTCCTCTTTGCAGCCTTGAGTATATTTGTAAATCCCGCTGCAATTCCAAACCCTAAAAATATCAGCATTAAAACCGGAGATGTGCCAAATATTCTGTCAAGCCACAATCCTATAAATAGACCTATGAATATTGCAAGGGCAACTGAAAGCCCCAGACTGCTGTAATAAGCAAGCTCCCGTACAGTTCCGGATATTTTCTTTTTCATCCATGTCCTTTTTTATACCTGTCTTACTCTTAAGGCATCAGTCCATTTCACAAGTCAACTAACATATGATTTATTCCAAGTCAACGTAAAAAATCATATTATTGTCAATGTACCGCAATGATCATTGTCCCGTACTTCGCCTATGATTTCCGCCCTTATTCCCTTATCTTTCATAATATCTATACAGGAAGATGCATCCCCGGGTCTCATGCTCAGTATAAGCCCGCCCGAGGTCTGGGGATCAAACATC
This sequence comes from Desulfobacteraceae bacterium, assembly GCA_015493575.1. Taxonomy (GTDB): domain Bacteria; phylum Desulfobacterota; class Desulfobacteria; order Desulfobacterales; family Desulfobacteraceae; genus WGCX01. Next base: position 616 of record WGCX01000075.1, read on the forward strand.
AGGTCAAGGAGAATTTTGTCAATTTCAGGATTAACGGAAACACCGGGAGCGCAGAATTTTTTATTTTTATATGCACCTGCAGGCACCATTCCCATCAGGGCAAATTCCTTAGCCGATGAAATAACCGGTACTTTTTCAGTAAAAAGGACAATATTTTTTTTACTCCCCTTTGCCATTTCAAGGAGGTGGCCTGCAAGGCCGAACCCCGTCACATCGGTGCAGGCGCTGATTCTAAAATCAACCATTATTTCAGCGGCATACCTGTTTAACATTGACATTGTTTCAACCATTTCCCGGGTTGATTTCTCATCTGCAAGCCCTGCCTTTACTGCCGTTGCAAGAATCCCGGTTCCAACGGGTTTTGTGAGTATCAGGGCATCCCCTTTTTCTGCACCCTTATTTACAAGAAATTTTTCAGGATGGACAAGACCTGTAACGGAAAGCCCGTATTTGAACTCTTTATCGTCCACGCTGTGTCCCCCCACAAGGGTTGCTCCGGCCTCGTTGATCTTGTCAATTCCCCCCTGGAGAGTCTCCGATAAAATATTTTCATCAAGGTCTTCACTTGGAAAACAGACAATATTCATGGCAGTTAAAGGCTTTCCTCCCATGGCATATACATCACTTAGGGAGTTGGCTGCGGCAATCTGCCCGAATTCATAGGGAGAATCCGTTACAGGAGTTAAAAAATCCAGGGTCTGGATCAATGCAACACTGTCATTTATTTTAAAAACTCCTGCATCATCACTGGTTTCAAACCCCACAAGAAGGTCTCGGTGTGATTTCACTTTAAGTTTTCCAACAACCCGATCCAGGACCCCCGGATCAATCTTGGCTGCTCACCCCGATGCCTTGACACGTTCGGTTAATCGTATATTTTTTAAATTCATTGTATTTTTATATTTCCATTTATAGATAACTGCCATGCGGCAGATCTGAACTGCGTTACAGTCTGCCTATCACCGATGCGAACCTGCCCGTTGTTTTTTCATACCTGTAGGAAAAAAAAGAATCATGTGAGCATTTGGTACATATACCGCTAAGTTCGATATTCTCTTTTTTTACACCCTTTGCCGTCAATTGGTCAATTGTCATCTGCCAGAAATCAAAATGGTTTTTCCCCCGCCTGTAACCCAGAAACTGTTCAGGAATTTCAGATCGATAATTTATAAATTCGCTGCAGCAGGGCCCAAGTGAGGGGCCTATACCGGCAAGAACAGATGCAGGATCAGAACCAAACTCCAGTTTCATGGCATCAACACCTGCTCCGACAATATTCTGCAGGCTTCCCTTCCACCCGGAATGAATATTTGCCACAACCTTGTTTATCGGATCATACAGCATCACGGGCTGGCAGTCAGCCACTTGGATAAACAGCAGTAATCCGGGGATATCAGTGACAATGCCATCGGCAGAAGGCGGTATCTTTAACGCCCCGGAAAAATATGAATCATGGAAAAAACCATCCTTCAACGGCATTTTTCCTCTTACAGGAATATACGGCATTTCTTCCCTGTCAGGAATATCAGGAGCACCACGTTCATATTGTATAAAATTGTTTTTATCCTTTTTTAAAACAAGAATGTTATTACCATGCACCTGATTGATAAAAACAGGATGGCCTTTACCAAAAGTCTTTGCGATGATCTGTCTGTTTTTTAAAACATTCTGTTCATCGTCCCCCGTACCAAGCCCGACATTCAGGGAATCAAAGGGTTTTTTACTGCACCCTCCGGACCTTGAAAAAATACCGTGGCAAATATCGGAACATAAACCCATATGTTTGAATTCAATAATTTTCAGATCGGAATTTACCTCATTTTTCATAAGTTTGCAATGTATGAGAAATGTCTGTCAATAAGTTGATAAATTATTATGTTTGATAGTCTCGTAAAAAGTAACAACTGCTAATGCCTGTGATGCTGCCGCCAGCCCCGATTCAAATCATCAACAGCCATGTGGAAAGAATTATTGCTGCATATATAGAGCCATAGTTAGGGAACTTCCAAAAAAAATTTACGCATCCTGTTTGCCCTTTTCCCCGTTTTCTCCTTTTCCCATGTAATGGCAAAATTGTAAAAATCTTCCGCCGGTATGGGCCGGCTTACGAAATAGCCCTGAATCTGGTGACATTCTGTCTTTTTCAGAATTTCAATTTGTGCATCGGTTTCCACGCCTTCGGCAATGATTGTTTTTTTTAATTGAACTGCCATGGCGATTATGGCCTCGACAACGGCGAGATCATCGGCATTTTCTGTAATATCCTTTATAAAGGCACGGTCAATTTTGAGTATATCAAGGGGAAACTGCTTAAGATATGCAAGGGATGAATAACCTGTGCCAAAATCATCCATTGACAGGGCAACCCCGAGTTTTTTCAATTGTGCAAGCTGTACGGAACTTTGTTTAACATCCTGCATTACAACGGTTTCCGTGATTTCAAGATCAAGAAGACAAGGGTCAAATCCTGTGGATTGCAGAACGCCTTTCACCATTTCAACAAGTTTTCCGCTGTTAAACTGCTTTGCGGAAAGGTTTACGGAAACAATCAGGCCGGGCAGGTCTTCATGCCATATTTTTGTTGTTCTGCACGCATCTTTCAGCACCCATTCACCTATCTCCCCGATAATTCCCGTTTCTTCTGCCACGGGAATAAAATCGTTCGGCGGGATAAGCTTTCCTTTATGCTGCCAGCGCACCAGGGCTTCCATGCCCACAATCCTGCCGGTTTTAAGGGAAACCTTTGGCTGATAATAAACAACAAACTCACGATTACTAAGGGCACGGCGCAGATCTCCTGCAATATTAAAACGGGTCTGGGCTTTCATTGTCATTTCATCTGTAAAAAACCGGATGTTTTTCTTACCGTTTTCCTTGGCATGGTACATTGCAGTATCTGCATTTTTAAGAAGAACAACAGGGTCAGTTCCATCAGCAGGGAAAAGTGTAACACCAAGGCTTGCGGAAATCACGGTTTCATGACCGCTTATATTATACGGGGCGCACAGAATATCCAAAATCTTATTTGCAGTCATGGCAATGGAATTTTTATTGCTGCTTGTAAGTATCAGAACAAATTCATCCCCTCCGAGTCGGGCAACAGTATCACTTTTTCTGATACTGTTTTTCAGGCGCTGCGCCACCTTGACAAGCAGCTGATCACCTGCAGGGTGACCAAGACTGTCATTGACTGACTTGAAACCGTCAAGATCAAGCAGTATAATTCCAAGTTCAAGGTCTTCACGTTCTGCCATGGCAATATCATGAACAAGTCTGTTGTTAAACATAAGACGGTTGGGAAGGCCGGTGAGGGCATCGTAATTTGCAAGGTCCTCGAGTTTTTTTTCAGTCTCCTTAATTGCAGTGATATCCCTGGACAGGGCAACATAATTTCTGATCTTATTTTCATCATCTGTTACCGCAGAAATGGAAAGCAATTTAGGATATATTTCACCGTTTTTACGCCTGTCCCATATTTCTCCCTGCCAATGGCCTTTATTAATAATGTCCTGCCACATATTTTTATAAAATTTTCTATCGTGTCTGCCGGATTTTAAAATTTTTGGTTTTTTGCCTATTATTTCATCCCTGTCATACCCTGCCATGGCAACAAAGGCCTCATTAACATCGATAATAATTGCATCGGCATCTGTGATCACCAGGGCTTCCTGAGTTATTTCAAGGTATTTTGAGGCAAGGCGCAGTTCCTGTTCAGCTTTTTTACGTTCACGTATCTCATCTTTTAACTCCATGTTAAGGAGTTTTAAATCACTGGTCCTCGCCTTTACTTTGTCATCAAGGGAATCGGCAAGTTTCTGCACTTCAGTACGGGAGGAAATAAGATGGCTCAGCATGGTTCTTAAAGAAGAGGCAAGCACCCCGACTTCATCATCACCGAAATAAGGGATATCCAGTTCCTCACCATCTGCAATGCGGTTGGCAACAATTGTCAATCTCTTTAAGGGCTGTGTAATAACAAAGGCAAGAAGAGCCGTGAGTACACTTATTAGCAAAACAATGCTTAAAAGTATGAAAAAAAGACTGTTCCGGAAGGCGTATGCTTCCTTAAGCAGGCTTGTAACGGGACATTCTGCAGCAAGAATCAGAAAACGATGAGGGTGCAGCGGATCAAAATAAAATTTTCTCATGGCAAGGCCAGTTCTCAGCTTACCAAGGTCAAATTCCTTTTCCTCTGCCTGTCCTTTAATAAAATCGGCCACAGGATAATCATCCTGAATCCTGTGGGGATTATGGAACTCAAATCCAAAGGTTAAATCAGAATTTTTATTTACAAGATAATCTCCGTTCATATTGGCAATCATATACCGTGTATTGGTGTAATGGACTGTATTTTTTCTATTCTGATCATTGAAAAATTTAGAGATGATTTTAAAATTGGCATTAATTATTATGATGCCCGAGGTCTGTCCTGCAACGTTGAATACAGGTGTTGCAATGCGGATAACCGGCTGCTTTGGAAAGACAATCCTGCCATGCTCCTTATTGAGATTGATGGGAGAAAAATAAACTTCACCCTTTGCAAGTTTTATGGTATTTCTGTAATAATTTCTGTTGCCTTTCTGCTGCATATCATTAGCCTGCGCCTGACTGATCTTGCCGTCTATTTTGTCAACACGTACATATTCCCTGCCGCTGCTAAGAATCATTCGGATACTCAGATATGCAGATCTTTCCTGCAGCACTGTTTTAAGCAGAGTGGCAAGGCGATTGCGCCACATGGATTCCGTGGCATTTTCAATATCATCATACCCCTTGCCTGCAATGGCACGCATGACACCCTTTACATCAGATGATTGCGCAAGAAAAAGGATATCTTCACTGAATAATTTAAAATTTGTCTCAATGCGCACACTTTCCCTGTTAAGAGAGTCCTGAAGCTGAACAAGTGAATTTCGAACAAGGATGGTCCTGGCATTATTATATGCAAGAAAACCTATGAGAATAACGCCGGCTCCTGAAATAATAAAAGAAAGCACTGCTATTTTCATGGGCATGGTATTTAAAAATTTCATAGTTTCCCCTGTATCCGTGTATTTTTACCGAGTAGAATATGAACAAGTTCAATGGAGTTTAAAAGATTCTGTTCAACATGGCTTGGGGTCTTGTTTTTAAACACACCTGTCTCAGGAAGTGAGATAATTATGTTTAAATGAGCCTTTAGCACGGATATTTCTGCAAAAATCATCTGAAGTTCATTATAAACATCATTTGGCGTAACATTTAATTCCGGTGACACAGCAGGAATAAAAGGGGTGAAAATTCCTGCCCTGTGCTGAATTTTTTTAATAAGACCGAATAATTTATAGCTTGATGCAAGTGTATCTCTCGGCCTTAAACCCGGTTTAAACGGTATTGACAATACAGGAATTTTATAATCAAGCTTTTTCAGGATAAGACGGATTTCACGGTTGATATTTTCTGCAAGCCCGTAAACCTCATTGGGAGTATATCCCCCGCTTCCAAGAATAATATCCAGTTCGTCTGAAATTATCTGCATTCTGTTGTAAACATCGCTTGGAGTTTTATTCTCCTTAAAATCACCTGTATCAATATACCATGGAGTATATTTAAATTTGTCTTTATTGTAAATAATTTCAAGTTCCATATCAAGCCTTGTAACGAGATCATATACCTCGGTCGGAGTAATTGTTCTGAGCGGCGGATCAGGCAGAGCAGTATCGCCTATCCCCTTGTTAAGCCTGATCTGATCAACCTTATTGAGACATTCAAGTGTTTTTCTGTAAACATGCTGGGGTGTAAGCCCTTCTGCCGCCTTATCTTTCTTTATTTTTATACGGATTCCACGACTTGCCTTGTATTTTCGCAATTCTTTCAAAATATGGCCTGCTACCTGAAAAACATCATCAGGTGTTTTTACAAGTGAAGCAGGATTATACTGAATAAGAGTTCTGCTTAAGGGAAAAACCGGCATTTCCCGTTTAGCAAGTTTAAGATTATATATTATATTATCGGAATCATAATGGCCATTCACCTTTGCCGGCGAAAAATGCTTTTCCAGACCAAGACGGTACTCTATTCTGTTTAATTCGGCCATTATTCCATCCAGGGCATCATAGGCATCGGAAAAACTTATAACCCTGCGGGGTACGACAATCGGAGGCTCAGGGACCATCCATAAATTATGCTCGGCAAGTTCTATAGTGCCCATAAGTCCGGCAGCAGCTTTGAGAATATGGTTGGGATGTTGCCCGCTGGTAAGGGGTATGTCCCCGTATTCTTTGTAGAGATTCTGGGATTTACGCAGAAATTTAACCTTGTTCAGGATTTGCAGGGAAATTTTATAAACATCGTTGGGGGTAAACCCTCTTATTCCAAGAACAGGATCCATGGCATAGGAAATTGCCCACAGTTTTCTGTAAACATCGTTTGAAGATTTGCCCACGACCCTGCGGCTGACAGGGATAACGGGCTTTACTCCATAACTGCCTTTAATAATAAGCCGTAATTCCTTTTCCATTCGTTTTACAAGATCAAACACCTCGTTGGGGGTAATATGTCTTGCAGGATAATAGGGCATGGTGATTTCACCCAGTCCTTTAATTTCACGAAAACGTTTAATCTTCCCAAGCACTTCAAAACATTTCTGCAAAACATGGCGGGGAGCCTTATCTTTCTGAACAGGAATTTCAGGCCAGGCTTTTGTGATTTTATCAAGGCTGCGAAGTTGCTTTACAAAGAACTCAAGATTCAACACCTGAGTATAAACATCATCAGGGGTCCTTTCGATGTCCTGATAGGCATGAACATTTTGAATCTGAAAAGACAATAAAAACAGCAAAATAAGGCAGATAAAGATTATCAGAACAGACATATTTACCGGAAAAAATGCTGCCATTTCTTCAGATGTACGAAGATGTTCAGCGACATCATAACTGGTAGTTATTGTTTTAGCCATGATATGCTCCTATAAGTTGTGTGAGAGGTTTAAGGCAGTTTTAATATCTTTAGACTGAGAACGTTTATTACCCCCAGCCAATAAAATTACCACCTTTTGCCCCTGCTTTTTGTAATACACCCGGTAACCGGGGCCATAGTCAATTCGCAATTCTGAAACGCCTTCTCCTACGGTCTGATTTATAGAACCGGGTAAATCCCCTGTCAATAAGTTTAGAATTTTATTTCCGGGGTATTATCGGTCTTACAGGTTAAATTCATATTATATTTCTTAGCGACTCTGCATAAAGTTCAACAGGATGTTTTACCTTGATTTCAAGATTATTTTTTGCAAGCATGTCAGAGATCTGCATCATGCATGCAGGGCATCCGGTGGCCACAATGGAACAATGTGTATATGCAATATCTTTTTGTTTTAAATATCCTATTTTTGAAGACAGATCATAATGAAAAAGATTAAAACTTCCACCCATGCCGCAGCACCTGTCCGGAGAAGCCATTTCCCTTAAGTTGTATCCCGATGCTTTTATTAATGCCCTTGGCTCATCTGCAACGCCAAGGGATTTTTTAAGATGGCAGGGATCATGGTATGTTACAATTTCTTTTTGTTCTGACATGGTTTTTCCGTTGGCATTGGCATGTATTAAAAAATTTTCAGACCATGCTTCGATACCACCACCTCCTGATGCTCCGATATTCACCTTTTTTGGAAGAGCACAATGATTGATTAGAAATTGGTTAATATCAAGTGTCTTTCCGGAAAGCTCTTTGAGATATTTTTTATAACCGCTTTTTTCCCCGCGATACATTGTTGGCCAGAGCTTTTTTATGGTTGAAGTGCAGGTGGCGCAGGCTGTTACAAGATAATCAAAATTTTCTTTTTCAAAAAGTTTGATATGGTGCTCCACAAGCGTTTCAAATGCAGGCAGGTCTCCCGATGCCATGGCTGGAATACCGCAGCAGCCCTGATTTTTCGGCAGATAAACTCCAACCCCGTGAAAATTCAGTACATCAAGGCAGGCACGGCCGATTTGAGGAAAAATTTTATCGATAAGGCACCCTGTAAAAAAGGCGACTTTAATGCCGGACCTGCCAGGTGAGATGTTTATATCCAAAGAATTTTTTCCCTTAAAAACTGTAGAATGCAGTGAGTTCTCTGCCATGGGAAGAAAATGGCGTTGTGAAATCAAGGGAGAAATAAATTTTAAGCTCTCCGTATTCTGGGCATTTTTATCATCTTTTATAAATATTTTCCGGGATCTGCCTGCAAGGCGGGTAATGCGGTCAAATGTTTCAGGCTTTGCAAGCATTTTTCTGAAAATAATTTTCTTTACAGGTGAAAGGCCAGAATACTCAGCAAGGATAGCCCTTGCCCTGATAAAAATTTCAAGAACATTGACACCACTTGGACAGTTTGCAGCACATGAACCGCATAAAAGACACCTGTCAAGACGTTCTTTCACACCATCGGCATTGGAAAAACTATTTTTCATCAGTCCGTCAAGAAGGGCAAGTTTTCCCCTTGCCACATCGGCTTCTTTTTTTGTCTGCTCAAAGACCGGGCAGACAGCCTGGCACATTCCGCACCTTATGCATATTACAAGCTGATTCTCAAGCTCCCTGACAAGTTCGGCAAGCTCGTTCATTCCAGCCATATTATATACTCCTGTTCTGAATTTAAAATCCCGTATCGGAAAAATAAAAATTCACCGGATTTTAAGTTGTAAGTTATAAATTTTAGATGCTCTGTTTGTCAGTGGATACTCAATACCTTTGCCTTTATGCCCGCATTTTAGTGCCTTACTCCTCAATTCCTGTCAAAAAAAACAAGAAATTTGGGAGAGGTAAATGGGTTGCGGGCATCGCCCGCTTTGGAAAGAAATTCAGCTGTTCATTTCGATATGTAACGTCCATCGGTTTTGGGAAGTTCTAATTTGAATTTTTTTATCTTTCTGAAAAGCGTGGTTTTATGGATGCCAAGCTCTTCTGCCGAAACCTGCCGGTTATAATTGTTGCGTTTTAAAACATCCATTATTGCTTTAATCTC
>WGCX01000076.1 GCA_015493575.1 Desulfobacteraceae bacterium
CCTTTGCGCATCTACATGCCCATTGGCAAGGCTAAAGAAAATAAAAAAAAATGCCGGTTTGCCTTAAGGTATTTCGGAAAAGATGTAGCTGAAATAGAAACCCATTTTGATGGTAAAACCCCGCCCTACCTTTTATTTGATGATACAACTGAAGATTACAAACGAAACAATCGCAAGAATTTTGGAATGCAAATGCAGGAAAAAAAATTTAAAGCGCCTTGGGATAGTAAACCATCGGCAGAATTCAGAAAATTTTTTAGAGATATGCAGCCTCATCATGCCGATGAACATATGCTGGAATCCATGATCCTTGATGAAATGGAGAAAAAGACAAATGAAAAATTTGAAGGAACTTTGAGGCATATTCAGCCGGTAAAACTATTCAACGAAGTGCGTTTTCAGATGAAAATTCCTTTTTCAGCCAACAAAGGCATTCCTAACTACAGCCCTAATGGAGGTGGCATTGATATCCTGGCAAGAATAGGAAGCAGTCAAGATACTAACCTTGCTGTGCTCGAGTTAAAAAAAGAGGATAAACAAGCGTACAAAAAAGCAATTGCCCAAAGCATCATATATTCCCTTGGAGTAATTTCATTGCTTCGGGACAAAAGTAATGGGTCAAAGTGGTGGAACCTGTTTGGATTTAAAAGAGCTTTACCAGAGACAATAAATATCTTTGCAGTACCCACAATTCCATTTTCTATCCGAGAAGAATTTGAAAAAGAGAAAACGTTCCTTGGTGTTGAAGACGGGACCCAAATTAAAATTGGTCAGGATCAGATCACATTGGGACACATTTTTTTTGAACAAACAAAAAACAATAGAATTGAAATAAAGGGTGTGGGGGGAATTGATAATATTGTTTATGATCCCAAAAATTGAGGCACTGAATCAATATGGCAAAAATTATAATCCATAGAGGAACTCAGACCATAGGCGGGAATTGTGTTGAGATACAATCCGATAGTCACAGAATTTTAATTGATGTGGGGACTCCATTGATGCAGCCTGGTGGAGGTGCGTTGAACCCTAAAGAGTTGGAGTCTCCATCAATCGAAAATGGTATTTTACCCAATATCCAGGGATTATATAAAGAAAGTTCACCTGATATTGAAGCTGTATTTATATCCCATGCACATCTGGACCATTGTGGATTGCTCAATCACCTCCACAAAGGTATTCCGGTCTATGTGAGCAAAGGAACGCATGCACTGATTCAGGTTGGAAACGTATTTTATCCCGAAAAAAGTAGAATTTATTTTGATAATTTTAAGATCTTTGAACACTGGAAGCCGATTCATATCGGACCGTTCAAACTCACTTCATATCTGGTTGACCATTCAGGTTATGATGCATCCTCCTTTTTGATAGAAGTGGATGGCAAAAGAATTTTTTATTCGGGAGATTTTAGAGGACATGGCCGTAAATCCATCCTTCTTGACAAAATTGTTGCAAATCCAATATCAGATATTGATTACCTTTTGATGGAAGGAACCACGCTTGGTGGTGAGCACCATGTTGGGTATGAGACAGAAGATGAAGTTGAAAAGGCCTTGTTCAATATTTTTTTAATGCAAAAAGATGTGTCTTTTATAGCAGCAGCCGGCAGCAATATTGACAGGCTTGTGTCTTTGTATAAAGCAACACGAAAAAGTAATAAGACTCTGGTATTGGACATCTATACATTTTACGTGCTTTATCGACTGAAGAAAATAACTCCTGGCTTACCTCCTTTTGATGGAGATCATATCAGAATTTTTTATATAAGAGATCACGCTCAGAACATTGCTGATCGCCTTGATAAAAGAATTCTTTATAAATTTAAAAATAGAAAGATAGAGATCGATGAAATTGTGGAAAATCGCAGTGAGATGGTCTTGAAACTTCCCATATCTGCGATGAAAAGAATATCGAAAAAATTACTAAAATTTAAACCACTTGAGGAGTCTAAATTCATTTACTCAATGTGGCAGGGGTACCTTGAAAAAGACCGAACTTATAATGAGTTTTGCTCTACATTCAATATGGACCTTATTCATATCCATGTTAGTGGACATGCCTGTTTAAATGATTTGAAAAAACTTTCAAATGCTTTAAAACCTAAAAAACTTGTACCGATTCATACTCTCTCGGGAAATGAGTTCGAATCATATTTCAATAATGTTTACAGCTATGATGACCAAGTACCATTTGAGATATAGATGACAGAATTCGTATCATATATAATAAAAACAAAAACAATGTAGGATACAATGTAGGATAATGCCAGAGTTAAAGATAGAATAATTGAGTCATGAATTTACGTGAGTGAGTTTGGAAAAATCTCACACATTCACAACATCAATTATTTGAAAGGTACCAGTTGAGTTATTAAAATTCAATTGACAAGACATACCGCCTGCCATAGAATGCCTTGATAAAATTTTCACTTTGGCAGACCTGATACAGGTGTCTAAGTATTAAATCCACTTTCAGGCAAAAATAAAAACAGACAAAAATAAGAAACTATTGAAACCAACATTTTCCATTCCCAATATAAGGTTGTTCATCGCCTTTAAGGTCTTTTTTAATTCCAGGTTTTACTATCCGGTATTTACAATTCTTTTTCTTGATTTTGGCCTCAGTGTTGCCCAGTTTTCCATTTTAAATGCCGTGTGGGCGGCAACCATTGTTCTTGCGGAAATCCCGTCGGGAGCTTTTGCAGATATTGTAGGCAGAAAGAGACTGCTGGTTTTTGCCACATTCACAATGATGATGGAAATCGGTATTATAAGTTTTGTGCCCACGGCAGATCCGTCTATTGTCTTTGTTGTTTTCCTTGTCAACCGCGTATTAAGCGGCCTTGCCGAAGCTGCTGCAAGCGGTGCTGACGAAGCCATAGCCTATGATTCCCTGAAAGCTGAAGGAGACCCTGACCAATGGGGTAAAGTGCTGGAAATCCTCATGCGGTTCCAGTCCATTGGATTTATTGTGGCCATGAGCGTGGGAGCAGCGATCTATGACCCGGGCATGCTTGGCAGAATCTGTCATTTTTTCGGATTTACTGTCGTCTTTACCCAGGAAACAACCATGAGATTTCCTTTGTATTTAACTTTTCTCCTTGCAGTATGCGCATTTATAACAACCCTGAGGATGAAAGAACCAGAATTAACCCCATCCGGATCTGAATCCCATTTAAAAACAGATCAATCTGAGACAAGACCAAAAACACCCGTAAGACATGCTTTCGGAATGACCATCAAAGCCGGCCGCTGGATTTTTAACACCCCGTTTGCCCTGTCAGTGATACTTTTCGGCATGCTGTTTGACAGTATTATACGCATGGTTGTAACTTTGTCCAGCCAGTACTACCGGTTGATTGATCTGCCTGAAGCAAGTTTCGGCATCATAGGCTCCGTTGTTGCCATGTTCGGGCTTGTTGTTCCAAGGGTTGCCAGGAAAATTGCAGAAAACAGATCCCCGGCATACGCCGTCTATACCATTGCAGGATTAACCATGACAGGCCTTACCCTGATGAGTTTTTTCTATCCTTATTACGGGCTGATTCCCGCTTTAATCACTTTCGGGACCATGTATTTTACAGGATTTTTTGTAAGCTTTTATATAAACAGGATAACATCATCGGATCAGCGGGCAACTGTTTTAAGCTTTAAAAGCTTTGCCTATAACATTTCATATGGTTTACTTGGAGTTATCTATGCTCTTGTATTGAAAATTCAAAAACGGGGAATTCATTCCAAAAATATTGAAAACATAGTTTTCATTAAAACCTTTCCATGGTTTGCCATCATTTTTGCAGCCGGCTTTGTTGTATTATCAATTATCTATATTCTGTGGCTGAGAAAAGCAAAGGATAAAAAACAGGACCTGCCCCGCCCCTGAGGTGTTGAAAAAAAAATCAATTTCACATATAATGATAAATTTAAAAATTAAGGGATTGTTAAGCTATGATCTGGAAATACTATCCAATATGCCTTGATATAAAACGGAAAAAATGCCTTGTTGCAGGCGGAGGAGATGTTGGAGCAAGAAAGGTTTCAGGGCTTTTAAGCTGCGGTGCGATTGTAAAAGTTGTAAGCCTAAAATTTTCTTCTGCCTTTGAAAAACTGAAATCAAAAGACATTGAACTTGTAAAAAGAGAATATAGGACAGAAGATCTTAATGGAATGTTTCTTGTAATCGGGGCAACCGATAATACCGAAGTGAACAAAAAAATACACAGAGATGCCGAAGCAAAAAACATGCTGTGCAATATTGCTGATTTTCCCCAGGCCTGCAATTTTATCCTTCCCGCAGTTGTGAGAAGGGGAGATCTCATGATCACGGCATCAACTTCAGGAAGAAGCCCTGCATTTGCCAAAAAACTTAAAAAAGATCTGGAAAATCAATTTGGAGAAGAGTATGCTGATTTTCTTTTTTTAATGGGAGAAATCAGAAAAAGGCTTCTGCGTGAAGAACATGCACCTGAAGAGCATAAACCGATGTTTGAGGAAATTATCAAAAAAGGGCTTTTAAACATGATTGCAGATAAGAACTATACAGAAATTGATAAATTGCTTTCCAATGTTTTTGGCAGAGGATACTCGTACAGAAACCTTGTCCCGGGAGAAGACCATGGAGACTGCAAATAGTGCAATGATCATGTTGTCAGTTGCTGCCCTGTTGTACCTTGCAAGCTGTGCAACCTATTTTCTTTATCTGTTTTTTCAGAAAGATTCCATGCAGAAAACAGCCCTGTGGCTGATCTGTGCAGGATTTTTGCTCCATTTTACCGCCATTGGCATTGCAACTTACACCATGGGCGCCCTGCCCGTTAAAAATCTCCAGCAGACATTTTTCATTGCATCCCTTGCCCTTGCAGGGGTGTTCATCGTCCTGCAGTACAGGCTGAATCTTAAAATCCTTGGTGTTCTTGTTTCTCCCCTTATCGTTATAATGATGGCAGCAGCCTTTTTAATGCCGGAAACAGTATCGGCAAATGAACCTGCCCTGAAAGGCTTCTGGCTTGTTGCCCATATTATAATGATCTTCACGGGCGAGGCAGCCCTTGCCATGGCTTGCGGCACAGGAATACTGTATCTTATCCAGGAAAATGCCATAAAAAAGAAGAAAAGAGGCTTTTTCTACAGCAGGCTCCCCTCCCTTGATCTGCTTGATTCCACAGGTTATTCGTGCATTGCATCAGGCTTTGTCATGCTTACATTCGGACTTATTACCGGATTTATATATGCAAAATCCATATGGGGAAAATTTTTCAGCTGGGATCCAAAGGAGATCTGGTCAATGGTGACTTGGCTTGTTTATGCAGCGCTTCTCCACGGACGGCTCACATCGGGGTGGAGGGGTAAACGATCTGCCATCATGGCCATAATCGGATTTACAATACTTATTTTTACCTTTTTGGGGGTTAATTTCTTCATTGGTGGATATCACGAGGTGTTTACAAGGTAACAGGAAAACCCATGTCAGAAATAATTCTTATGGGGCTAAATCATAAAACAGCCCCTGTACAACTCAGGGAAGCTCTTGCATTTACAGAGGAAGAAGCTTTTACGGCACTTGCTGAAATTAAAAATCTGGAAAATATAAAGGAGACCCTTATTTTCTCCACATGCAACAGGATGGAAATCCTGTTCGTATCCCAGGAATGCCCTCCTGTTGATGCCGTTGATTCAATAAAAAATTTCATATCAGAGTACAAAAAAATATCGATCTCTCAATTTGATGATTCCTTTTACACATATTTTGGAGACGATGCTGTAAAACATATTTTCAGGGTTGCTTCAAGTCTTGATTCAATGATTGTGGGTGAGCCCCAGATCCTCGGACAGGTGAAAAAAGCATTCAGAACAAGTGTTACAGGCAACAGCTCCGGGGTGATCCTCAACAGGCTCATGCACAAATCCTTTAACATAGCAAAAAGGGTAAGACGGGAAACCGGCATAGGCGATCATGCGGTATCCATAAGCTATGCCGCCATAGAGCTTGCAAATAAAATATTCAGCGATCTAACTACAAAAAGCGTGATGCTCCTTGGAGCAGGTGAAATGGCAGAGCTTGCCGTGGAATACCTTATCACAAACGGGGTGAAAAACATCAGCATTGCAAACAGGACGTTCTGTAATGCCGTAACACTTGCTGAAAAATTTAACGGAAATCCAATTAAATTTGAAGAAAGGCAGGCGATGCTTGAAGAGGTTGACATCATCATAAGCTCAACAGGTGCAACACAATGCATACTCAATGCAGCTGAGGTGAAAAAAGCGATGCGCCACAGAAAAAACAGGCCATTGTTTTTCATCGATATTGCCGTTCCAAGGGATATTGATCCTGATATTAACAAAATTTCAAACGCATATCTTTATGATATTGATGACCTTAACAATATTGTTAACGACAATATGGAAGAAAGACATATGGAGGCAGTTAAAGGGGAAAGACTTGTTGAAGAGGCCGTTGTAAAATTTCGCAGATGGCTTGAAAATTTGAAATTGGTACCAACCATTGTGGACTTAAAAGCGAAAATAAACTCCATAACGGAAGCTGAAACAAAAAAAACACTTGGACACTTAAAAAATCTTTCCGAAGATGATATTGCAGGCATTGAAAGAATGACCAGGGCCATTGCAGGCAAACTGATGCATGATCCGATTTTATTTCTTAAAAATATAGGAGATCACAGGGATCATGCCCTGTATTTAAGCATAGCAAGGCAGCTTTTCAATCTGAACAATATAAATGGCCACAAAGCAGATACGGATTTACATTGATCGTCTCAAAACAAAAAAACATAATTTTTTCTTACAAATGATAATTTTACTTTACATAATGGCAAAAATTAGAATATACTCCTCGATTTCAATTGAAAGAAAATAGTTTCAGTTTTAAAGCAATTTTGAAAATTTCAAAAGGTAAAGGAAAATCAAAATGGATGAAAAAGACCTTATTTTTTTTAAAAACCTTTTAACCGACAGGCTGAAGGAACTTCTTGCCCAGGCTGACAACACCCTGATTGGAATGACTGAACCCAAAGAAAATTTTGCAGATCCAACGGACAGGGCAAGTCATGAAACAGACCGGAATTTTGAATTGAGAATCAGGGACAGGGAGCACAAACTGATAAAAAAAGTTAAAAAAGCCCTGCAGCGTATTGATGACGGCACCTTTGGCATATGCGAATCATGCGGCGAGGATATATCAATTGCAAGGCTTAAGGCAAGACCCGTGACCACCCAGTGCATTGAATGCAAGACAAGGGACGAAGTCATGGAAAAAGCACTTGGCATATAAAACGGCCATAGAGAAAAGGAGCTTAAGTGATCGGTGAACTAAAAAAACTTGAGCGCAATCTTGGTTATACATTCAGCAATATATACCTTCTTGAACATGCGCTTTACCACAGTTCATTTGTTAATGAAAGCCAGGATGAAAGAATAAAAAAAACAGGAGATAATCAGAGGTTTGAATTCCTCGGTGACGCTGTTTTAGGGCTTGCTGTCGGGCATTTGCTCATGGAAAAATATCCCGGTATGCACGAAGGCGAACTTTCAAAATTAAGGGCATCCCTTGTCAGTGAATCAGGGCTTGCATCCATGGCAAAAAGTGTTGATCTCGGCAGTTTCATCTTTCTTGGAAAAGGGGAAAAGCTCTCAAGAGGTGAAGAAAAAAGTTCAATCCTTGCCGATACATTTGAGGCGGTCATGGCAGCGCTTTACCTTGACGCGGGTTTTGACGCTGCCTTGGAACTGATAAAAATACTTTTTGACTCAATGCTACATGCAGTTATGAACGGTTCTGAAACTGACGACTATAAAAGCATGCTCCAGGAATATGTCCAGGAAATTGGAGAATGCACGCCCATTTATACTATTTCAAGCGAATCAGGCCCTGACCATGATAAAACATTTGAAATTATTTTAAATGTATGTGATATAAAAGCAAAGGGCGTGGGTAAAAGTAAAAAAGCTGCCGAACAGAACGGGGCAAAGCATGCCCTTGAAATTTTGAAAAACCTTTAATTATTTATTATTTGGAAAAGTTATCCCACAAACCCCTTGTAATTCCAATATTTACTCCGCATCTCGGCTGTCCCCACAAGTGTTCTTTCTGTAATCAATCCATCATTACCAATGAAAAAAGGTTTTCACCCGATTCTGAAAAAATAAAAAAAGAAGTGGATAATTACCTGGAATTTAAGGGTAAAAGAATAAAAGTTCAGCTGGCTTTTTTTGGCGGGACTTTTCTCGGATTAGATGAGACTTACAGAAAAACCCTGCTTGACACTGCAGAAACCCTGGTACAGGAAAACAAAATTGACAGTATAAGATTTTCCACCAGGCCTGACACCATCACACAGAAAAATCTTGATTCACTGAAAGACTACTCCGTTGCAACAATTGAGCTTGGAGTGCAGTCCATGAACGATCATGTGCTTTCATCTGCAAAAAGGGGGCATTGTGCAGAAGACACGAGAAAAGCCGCATCTCTTTTAAGGGAATATGGATTTGAAACCGGAATGCAGATGATGGCAGGTCTTCCGGAAGACACAGATGAAACAGCCATTGAAACGGCTGAACAGATAGCCTCCCTTTCCCCGGACTTTATTCGTATTTACCCTCTTATTGTACTTAAGGGCAGCCTTGTCCAAAAACTGTATCAAAAAGGGGAATATAAACCATTATCCCTGTCACACTGCGTCACCCTTGTAAAGAAAATTTACCTGATTTTCAGTGGGCAGGACATTCCTGTAATCCGCATGGGACTCCAGGCCTCGGAACTTCTCCAGGATAAAGATTCAATGATAGCAGGACCGTGGCATCCCGCCTTCGGCCATCTTGTTTTTTCTGAAATATTTTTTGATAAAGTTCTGGACGTACTCAAAAAAATATCCTGTGATCAGGGAGATGAAATTATTTTACAGGTGAATCCATGCTCTGAATCAAGGCTCAGGGGGAATAAAAATAAAAATATGAAAAAACTTTCGACCATGTACCCTTTAATAAAATTCAGAATAAAAACAGACGTCCATCTCACATCCGATCAGCTTCAGATTGAACGATTCAATAAAACGTCCATTGGGGCGATCTGAACTTGCGCTACAGTACCTGGAAAAAATGACACGGATATCTTAATTGTTCATCCGTGGCAGAAAAAGATATCCGTGTCTAACCGTTGTTAGGGAGGTACGGTTATTGTAAATCCAGAAAATAAATTATCAACGAAACGATGAAGCTGCTATTTTAAAGGAATAATGTAAAATTGTTTCGCTGTTTAGTCATTAAATAGTTCCAGGCTGAAAGAACCATCTTTCCTCAGCCTCTCATTTTTTTATTCTGTCCTTTTCAGTTAATGCCCTGTTGGACATGAGTCTTATACAGGTGGGACAAAGTTTATGATGTTCTCTGGTATCGGGATGCAGCGTAGTGGCTTCGGTAACATGCTTGAGAAAATTAGTTGATGCATACATCTTTCCGCATCCCTCACACCGTTCAAGTGCCAGCTGCCCGATTATCCCGCTTTTTGTGGAAACCGTTCTTACATTGTCCTGATCAACGACCTTAATAATATTTGTCGGGCAGAGGTTGGCGCAGGTTCCGCATCCTATGCAACGGCCGGGTACAGCCATCACCTGATTACCATGATCAGTCTTAACCATTTTCAAGGCACCTGCACCAACGATTTCATTGCAGACTCTTATACACAACCTGCAACGTATACACCCGTTGGGCGGAGGAATTACAGGTACATTAAACTCTCTGGCAAGGTTTCTTATCCGTACCGAATCAGGTGCCATGTTTAAAAGTCTGTTAAACGCTTTTATCCTTTTCTCTTTTACGAGCTCAGAATCGGTTTTTACGACAAGCCCTTCTTTTACCTTGAGGATGCACGACAGCATCACAACATGTCTGCCAGTGGGAGAAACAACCTCAACCCCGCAGAGTTTACAGGACCCGGATGGTTTCAATGCCGGGTGAAAACATAAATGGGAAATCTTTATATTGTTAGCCTTGGCAACCTGGAGTACGGTCTGGCCATCAACTGCTGAAATTTCCTTATCATCAATTATAATATTAATCATGGGCTGCATCCTGAAGATCTGAGATATAATCTCGTAGATAGTGGAGTTCCTTGGTTAACACACCAACATGTTCTCTGACTAAATCTTCAAGGCAGATAACCGCATTGATCTTACCATCTGAAAGCAGGGGCAGATGACGTATTTTTGCCTTAATCATCATACCCATTGCATCTTCAGCGGTATCTTCCGGATCGGCAACAATCAGTTTGGATGTCATCACATCTTTAACTGGAATATTCTTAATATTTTCGTCCGGAAAAATAATATGACACCTGACAAGATCTCTTTCCGTAAAAATTCCCTTGGGTATGTTGCCATCTGTCACAACAAGAGCAGATACATTATACCCAGACATCAGTTTCAATGCCTGTGCAACGGTATCATTTTCTGAGGTGGTATGAAATGACTTACTGCAATTTCCCAATAGTTCTTTTACTTTCATGATGATTTTCTTCCTTATCTTTATGAAACTCATGCCAAGTGGCTTTTATTTCGTTTTTTGTTGAAGCTGGAGTTGATTTAAAACTCCGACCATATCTATCTTTAACATAAGTAGAGCGCCAATTTTGTTGCGCCAAATTCATTTTTTGTTGGTAGCAGAACTGTAGCGTGAATCCAGCTCCGCCTTAAGGCCGTTACAAGTACTTCAAGCAAATCACCTCATATTATTAAAGATAGAACGCGCCTTGTGCCCATTGCAAAGCCATGGGCTGACAGGCACAAACCTATCCCATCTGTAATAACAAAGGCGATTCTCAAATTTAAACCGGTAGAATCAATCAATAAGCCTTAAACAATCCTGTGGAAGTCTATGGGTGCCTTTATTCTCCAGGCTGACCTCAATGAGCGCATCCGGATCATTAATGGTTGTATCCGGATCTGTTATAAAACCGTGGCAACCTATAAATTCATCCATATAGGCTTCCCAGGCTTCATCTTCCGATTTCCTGTAGACTTCGATTTTACTTCCTTTTTGGAGTTCCATGTCATCTCCTCTCCTTATTTATTTCTGCCCAGCCGGTCTTGTGTCAACATGTATCTTTGCCTCAAGTTTACGTTGGCATGTGCTGCACAGGAGCCTGCCCTCAGTAGTTTTGGCGACATTTACAGTTTTGTTTGAAAGGAACTGCAGATACTCTGTTGACGGCAGTACGGCATGGCACTCTTCACAGTATTGAATATCCTGTTTATTTAAAATGGTTCCGCAGAGTTTAAGCATCCTTTTGCCATCTTTTTCCTCTATAATGATGGCCTTATTCTCACAATTAGCTGCACAGGCACCGCAAAGGATACACTCTTCACTTGTCGATCTGAAATCCGTCGGACCTGGTTTATCAAAATTCATATAGCCGAACTGCAAAGCGCCGATACCCATTTTAGACTTACAGATCACCACACATTTGGCACACCTGCGACATATATCACATCTAAGACACCTACCTGCTTCCCTGCGGACACTTTCCTCATCGTATCCCAGTTCTGCCTGCTGAAAAGTTGTACGCCTGCGGTCCACATTAAGGGTCGGCATCACAGGCCTTTTAATGGACATTTTCTGACTCGCAGACATCTCGACAGGAGCCTCCTTTGTGTGCCTGACCGGAATCTTAGGCATCCTGGGCTGGGGGATGCCATTTAAATACCTGTCAATTGCCTCTGCAGCTCTTTTCCCACCACCAACGGCTTCAATTACCGTTGCCGGCCCTGAGACAACATCACCTGCTGCAAATACGCCCGGCATGGTAGTTTCCATACTGGCATGGTTTACTTCAATGGTCCCCCTGTGGGTCCATTCCATACGGTCAAAAGCTTCCATACCTTCGTCATCAATATATTGACCAATGGCACATATCACAGCATCGGCCTTAATTGTAAAATCCTTACCGAGAATAGGTGCCGGAGACAGTCTGTCGGAATTTTTACGTTGAATAAGTTCTGCTTTTATGCACTCAATGCCACTGATAACCTTATTTTTCCCTGAAATCCCCTTTGGAATAGTTAAAAAGGAAAATTCAATTCCTTCCTCTTCTGCCTGTTCTACTTCCTCAATATCAGCCGGCATCTGATTACGGGACCTTCGATAGGCAATGGTAACCTTGTGCGCCCCAAGTCTGAGACTTGTTCTTGCGGCATCAATGGCAACATTTCCACCGCCAACAATGACCACATTTTTCCCTGGTGCATGATGATCTCCAAGAGCCACATTCCTCAAAAAGTCAACGGCATCAAGGACTCCCGGAAAATCCTTTTCCCCTTTTATTCCAAGGCTTCTCGCTTTATGGGCACCGATTGCAAGAAAAAAGGCATCCATACCTTCTTTTTTTAATTCATCAAGGGTAACATCTTTACCAAACCGGGTATTATAGCAGAATTCAACCCCAAGATCTTCAATCATGGCAACTTCTCTGTCGATAACCTCCCTTGGCAGACGGTATCTCGGTATGCCCACCATCATCATCCCCCCGGGAACAGGCAGAGCCTCAATCACTTTGACCCCGTATCCCATTAGGGCAAGATAGTATGCAGCGGAAAGCCCTCCGGGGCCTGCTCCGATAACGCAAACCTTTTTTCCGTTAAACGCTTTCTTCTCGGGATTTTTGTAAGATCTGTCCGACATTGCCCTTTCCGCGGCAAATGCTTTTAGAAATTTAATGGATATCGGTGCATCGATCCTCGCGCGTACGCACATCATTTCACAGGGACGTGTGCATATCAGTCCGCATACCCACGGTAATGGATTATCCCGCCTGATCACCTCAATTGCTTTTGCATCTTCGCCCCTGGCTATCAATGTCAGATATGTAGGGATATCAATTCCTGCAGGACATGCCATCTGACAGGGTGATGGGGCAAGTTTACCGCAATCATGTGATGGACAGTTTCTGGATTCAATATGACTTTGAAAAACCTCCCGATTCTCAGTTAATAATCCCTTAATAATGTTACCGGTCTCCCTGGTTTCATCCGGACTGTTTTCATAAAAATATTCTTCTATCAGAGAATCAATGGCGGGAAGATGATCAGAACCTGCTGCCCCCTCTGAAATTTCTTCGGTCAGTTTTAAAATCTGTTCAGAAATTCTCCTGCCCTTTGGGTCTTTTAAATATCCGGAAGTTATCTGATCGGAAAGAAAAATTATGGTTTTTCTAACAGGACAAGTTGTTTGTACCATGTTTACTCCTTATAACAGCCATGAGGTCGATCTGAACAGCATTACAGCGCCTCTCAACGAATATAAAAAGAGCATTTGTACTCTGTCAAAAATTAACTCTTTCTTATAAACGGCCATGAGGTCGATCTGAAAACTCTCAGACTGCCTCTCAACAAATATTGAAACTCTAATGATTTAATGTACTTTAAAGGAGTTTCTTATAAAAGCGGCCATGAGACCGATCTGAGCTCAGGCCCGGATCGGCTCACAGCAAAGCATAAAATAACGTTTTAAAATTTAGCTGTCACTTATAAATTCAAAAACTGCTGTTCTCAAGGGATGTAATCGATGCGGCATGTCGTTCACGCCGAATCGGACTCATATCTTCGACCTCTCCGAATTTCAGGCAGCCGGTTGTACAGGTAGTGACGCAGGCAGGATCAAGTCCCTGATCAATTCTGTCCTTGCAATAATCGCATTTATCGACTTTGCCGATCTCAGGGTTCCATTGGGGAGCACCCCATGGACATGCAGAAATGCAGGTTTTACAGCCGACACAAAGATCATGATCAATAAAAACAATCCCATCCTCCGGTCTTTTCTGCATTGCACCGGTGGGACAGGCAGACACGCACCACGGATTCTCACAGTGGAAACAGGGCATGAAGATAAAGGACATTTTCGGCAGTCCATTAATAAATTTAGGGCCAACCTGGATAATCTGACAGAGTTTAGGTCCTATGGGCATATTTTTATTGGACTTGCACTGTATTTCACAGGCATGACATCCAATACATTTTTTAGTATCCTGAAACAGATAATATTTACTCATTCAAAGCCTCCGATTTTTTATTCTGTTTTTCCATCTAATCATTTTTCGTTTTTTGCAGATGAATATTTTTTATTTATCCCTTATCTTCCCATTAAAGAGGGGTAACTGTAACAAAGGTATCATGAAATGCCGGACTTCCACCAACCTTATCATATATATTTTTCTGTAGCAGTGAATCGGCAAGGCCCTTATTAAAGGATCTTTTTGCCCGTGTTGCTTCATGCCCAAACCCGTGAAGCATAAATACCGCTTCAGGATGAATCATATCTGTGACAAAGGCTTTAATCATTCCTTTTCCAACGGAAGATGCCACTTCAACAACTTCATTGTTTTTAATTCCAAGTTCATTGGCTTTGGCTGTATTGATCCATAATTTATTTTCACCTTCAAGTTCATTCAGATAGGGGACATTCTGGGTGGATATATGGGTATGAAGAGCAGATCGACCTATTACCAGCCTGAATTTCCCATCCTCCGGAGAAGGTACCGGTTCATATTCCGGGAATGACTCAAATCCCGCATCCTCAAGCAGTGATGATTTAAATTCAACTTTTCCTGATGCTGTTTTAAACTTGATATTATCCTGATCCCAGAGAATCTGATTAGGACCATAGGCCACAAAACCTTTTTTCTCAAAATCTGCCATTGTGAATCCGGTTCCTTCAAGCTGCCAGTTGACAAGATCATCCATGGTCTCGTATGGAAAATAGTTGCCAATACCAATTTTCTCACCTATCCTCTTTAGAATAATTGGCCCTTCCAGGGTGTCGTACCGTGGTTCCACCGCTTTTTTCCGTAGAAACATCTGGGGTTTAAGTCCGTTTGCCTGCTGAACACTGTCCGTCCGCTCAAAATAAGTTGATTCCGGCAGAATAACATCGGAATACCAGGCTGTATTTGAATAATTGATATCTATTGAAACTATCAGGTCAAGTTTTTCAAATGCTTTTTTGGTCTGCGTCGAATCGGCAATTGACATAAGCGGATCCATGCGGTATGCAATCAATGCTTTTAAAGGATACGGATCTTCATTGAGAATTGCATAGGGCAGGATCTGACCTACACCATGATTAGGATCGGGAAGTGGAAAATCCTTGGTGCCTGCTTTATCAAACCTTGGAACCTCAATTTCGGGAAACTCCTGACTGACGAGTTTTCTCGCGGGCTTCCTGCCCAACTCTCCAGGGCCTTTTTTAAAGAAAATACCGCCTTTCGTTTCAACACTGCCCATCAGAGCGTTTAGAATAAGAATAGAACGGCGCATATAAATTTCATTGGTATGGTTAGCCCCCCTGTACCCAAAATGGAAAGCTACAGAAGGTTTATCTTTGCTTATTTCCCTTGCAAAAGTGACCATCTCGTACTCTGGGATACCTGTTTCCTTTTCTGCCCATGCAGGGGTAAACGGCTCAACAAAATCCTGCAGCTCCGGCAGGCCGATGACCCATTTTGAAACAAATGCAGCATCGTACAGTCTTTCCTTCAGGATAATGTGGATGAGAGCATAATTTAACGCGAGATCCGTACCCGGACGAATCATCCAGTAGCGGTGAGCCTTGGATGCGGTAATTGTTACTCTCGGATCTATATATGTAAGCTTAGCCCCGTTTTCAAGGGCTTTCATCATCGGGTTAACCTCTTTTACCCCAATGGATTCAAAAAGGTTCCTTCCGTACATCACAATGTGTTTTGTATTCCCATAACCCACTCCTATCTGACTGTCTACATATCCGAACATCGACCGGCACGCCGTATTAACAGAACCTTTGCACAGGGCATCGTGGGTAAAATGATTTGGAGATCCGATGGCACGCATGAAGGTCTTGCTGACGTGGGTTGAAAGCTGGGTTCTTTCTGCACAGACAACGCTGTGGCCGCCATTTTTATCAATGATTTCCTTAAGATTTGTTCCCACATAATCAATGGCCTCATCCCAGGAAGCCTTCCGCCAGTTCCCGGACCCTCTTTCACCCACCCTGATAAGCGGGGACTGAACTCTCTGATCATCGTAGAGCATGGATTTTCCTGCTGCTCCACGGGGACATAGACTTCTGTTCATGCTGGCAACATGCGGGTTGCCTTCCACCCAGTCTACATGCCCGTCCTTAACCTTAACTTTTATAGGGCACCTCATGGAACACATAAAACATATACTGTAAACCTCTTTATCCATAATCCATTGCCTCCTTTAGCAAACTAAAATTTACACAATTATAATCCTGAATATTTCGCACTATACCATATCATTTACACTCA
This sequence comes from Desulfobacteraceae bacterium, assembly GCA_015493575.1. Classification (GTDB taxonomy): domain Bacteria; phylum Desulfobacterota; class Desulfobacteria; order Desulfobacterales; family Desulfobacteraceae; genus WGCX01. The sequence goes on from WGCX01000076.1 coordinate 16,315, forward strand.
CAGCATATACACTTTCACAGCATATTAAACAAGATGCGAGCGGTTAAAAACAATTTTACTCTTCTAAATTTTATGCTTCTATTCTAAATTTTATGCTTCTATTTGAGACACAACCGCTTATGTTTTTTAAACATTCCTGCAATGGGTTAATCACGATGGGTACTCATGAAGAATGCAACGTTTATCAGTAAAAGCAACATTCATGCCTGTTTATCAAAACATTTCCCTATACATCCAGCACGATAGTTGTTAAAAAAACTAATGGATGCCATACAGATAATGGATGGGAATAAAATATTATATACTGTATTATCAGGCAGTTTGCGTTTTTTATTTAATATTAAACTTTTCTTTTTATCCCCAAAAAGCATGGTAATAAAAGATTTGTCGATTTTATTAAAAATAAAAATATTATACAAGAAGCAAAAAAAAAATGCACTGCAATAAAAAACATGCATTCCGCAAATACTTTGATATTGAAAGGGATAAGCAAGACTTCAGCATAAGTGCAATATATACATTGCACCTGTAGAAGCATAAAAAACATTTTAAATAAAATCCTGCAGTAGAAGATATTAAGATTAATCATCCGCACCTGTCTGATGATTATTAATATAAAATAAAATAGTTATGCGTTTCTCAGATAGTGTTTAAAATTAAAAACCGGTTTCATCGACATTCGGGCATGCCGTTTGCTTAGTTAAATAAAAAAATATTTTTGGTTAAAGTATTTTAAGAGACCGTGAGGCCGTTCCTGTTTACAAAGATTTGCCGCCCCATAAAACATGAAGTACAAAGGCGTTTGGATGTAAAAGGCATTTGGAATTAAAGTCGTTTGATTCTGTGATGCCTTAATTATTATAATTTACTATTTAATATTTTAGTTTTAAGGAGAAAAGAATGAAAAAAATTATCTGTTTTTTATCTGCTCTGTCAGTGATTCTGCTGTTTTCCGCAGTCCCTCTTATGGCAGGGCCTGAAGCTTCAGTGTCTTCCACAACTTATAAAGCCGGGGATGTCGTAAAGATTTCAGGGACCATTGCGCCGGGATCAGATCTTTACATCGCAGTTGCAGAACATAAGATGTTTGCCCCGGAAGACACCAAAGGTGCGTATGAAACCATAAAATTCAAAAAAATGGAAAAGAAAAAAGGATTTTCTGCAGACACAAAAATCCCGCCCCTTTACTATTTGATAACAAACACCCCTGAAAAATTCGGTAAGACTGACAAAAAAAGATATGGCGGACCTTCTGTTATTCTTGGAAAGGGAAATGGAATCTATTCCACCACAATGTTTTACCTTAAAAAACATTTAAAAGATATCGACCCCGCAGTAAGAACAATGCTTGGTCCCATTAAAACCAGTGAACAATGGAATTTTTTAAGATATGCAAACGAGACTAAATATGGAATCAACACAATTGTCAAGGAAGGAACCTTAAGGGGTAAAATAGTTATTTTCTCCCGTACTGTAATAAGCGACCAGAAAAGCGGCAATTACTGGGATAAAGGAACTTCAATCAATCTTGACAAATCAACGGGAAAATTTACCGCATCCTTTAAAACTTACCGCCACACCCCGCCTGACACCGCATTTGACGTTTATGTCAACGGTGTAAAAATTTCAGGCTTTACACTTGAAAAAAATGGCTTCTGGCTCACAAAAGGTTTCCGTTACATGAACCCGCTCTGGATCATCATCGGAGCCATTCTTGTTGGTGCATATTTTTCCATGATCGGTGCTGCAGGCGGAATGCTCATGGCAGCCTTCCAGGCTCTTGTTGTTCACACAATGGGTCCTGTGGGTATCAATGCTGCAAATGTTTTAAAACCATCAAATATTGCTTTGACACTGTTCTCGCCCTTAGGCTCATTTTACCGTTATGCAAAGGTGGAAAAAAGGGTGGCCTGGCCAGTTGGACTCTCCTTTGGAGTCGGTATTTTCATAGGTTCAATCTGGCTTGGTAAATATGTGTCTGCTGTTCTTCCGATGAAGGCCTATAAAGAATGGCTTGCCGTGCTCGTTGTGCTCATGGGTATTAAAACGCTCATGGAGATGAGACCAAAATCCATGGAAAAGAGAAAAAACATTAAAGCCATGACCAAAAAGTTCAACGAGGAAGTTGCAAGGGCAAAGGCAGAGGGACGCTCTGCAGAAATGGGCAGTATAGAACCTGTTAAAACAGGACTCACAGATTATCGTTTTAAATTCTGGGGTGAAGAATTCACCATCAATCCACTGCTTTTTGCCATCCTGGGACTTGGAATCGGTGTTGTATCAAGATCATTTGGTATCGGCGGAGGATTCCTGCTTGTACCTGCAATGACAACTCTTGGAGCACTTCCAATGTATGTTGCCGTGCCAATTTCCCTTATCGGCACCTGCTTTTCCAGTATCGGTTCCTTTATAGGATATCTCATTGCCGGTTACCTGCCCGACCTCTGGCTTGCAATTGCAATTATCATCGGTGGTTTTGCAGGCGGTATGATAGGCAGCAGAATCCAGAAACTTTTCAGTGAAAAAACCCTGAAAATTATTCTTGCTTTTACACTGTTCTTCCTGTTCTTCAGATTTTTCAAGATCGAAATCTGGATTTAATACACAGGCTGGCATCCGTACTGAAACCTGATTTTTTCCCCAGTGTTCAGGGCGGACAAGAGATTTAAACTTGAAACCCGCGATCTGATTGATTATAATAGTTGGTCAGTACGCGGGTTTTATTTTTAGCCGGAACTATAAAATTAAAATTTTAATTAATGGACATTAATCCATGTCCGTCTTATAAGAAAGAGTTCTCTTTTGATAAAAGGAACTGATGCCATTTTTATGTTTGTCAAGATCTATGATTTTGAGGTATAGCTGTGCAGTTAAGCTTCTGCCCTATGACCGTCATAAAAGATATTCCTGTTGATACATTGCCTGGCATCGTCCTCTTTGGAATTAGATAACAGATACCAATTTTACTCTTTGTTGTGAAACATTAAAGCATATATAAAAAATTATGGACAAAATTAATTATTTAGTTGACAGGCTCTGGGACTTTATAGAGATTTATCTCACAAAAATCACTTTTTTCATGGATAAAATAATCTCTCCTCTTGATTTCTTAGGTCCAGGAGCTGTTATTTTCATTCTTGCTTTGATCACCGTACTTTTTACCAGATTCATGTCCAAAGTTTATACAACCAAAAGGTACAGAGAACTGGAAAAAGACTATGAGCACTGGCAGGCACTGCGCATTGAAGCGATGAAACACGAAGACAGGGAAAAGGGCAAACGGCTTGCCAGAAATATTGATTCTGCAAAACTCAACCAGGCGTTTTACGACTATTTCATTGAAGGTTTTTTGAAAAATCTCTTAACAAATGTTCTGCCGATTCTTCTCATGCTTGCCTATGTCACGAGTGCATACAGTCCGGCAGAGCTTGCCGACCGTTTCAACAGGCAGTATGTGTTTTTTATTGAAACGGGAGGAGCAACCCCCTGGCCCGTTGGCACCATGTTCTGGTATGTTATTTCAGTATTGCTCTCTTTCCTGATTTTCGCAGGATTGAAATATTTATACAAAAAAATATACAATAAAGAACAGGAGGAAAACAGTGCCGGATAGTATTTTTACAAAAGAGTTCTGGATCAATGAATGGGAAAAAATCAAACAGAACGACACCTTTAATGTACACAAGGGCTTTTCCGGCCCTGAATTCTGGGACAGGGCTTCTTTATCCTATAATACTGATAACGAAGAGATTTCATCCAGGAGAATGCAAAGGTCAATTGATATTTTTAAAGATAATAATTGTTTTTTCCCGGGGATAAAAATTCTGGAAATCGGCTGTGGCACAGGCCTTTTTGCAAGAGAGCTTGCAAATCAAGGTGCAATTGTTACTGCAATAGATTTTTCCCCGGGAATGCTTAAAAGATTTAAGAAAGATACAGATTCAAGCCAAAGAAAGAATATAACTATCATGCAGATGGACTGGGAAAAAACAGATATTGAAAAAACGGGCTGGAAAAACAAATTTGACCTTGTAATTGCCTTTATGTCTCCTGCTGTTTCCAAACCTGAAACATTGTTTAAAATGATGGAGGCATCTAAAAATGCGTGTGCTGTTAAAGGATGGGCTGCAAAGAGAAGTCATCCCCTGCTTGATGATCTGTGGAAAAAAATAATGGGAAACAGGCTTGATGACAAGCCCCAGAGCCTCATCATAAAATTCAACCTTTTATTTTCCATGGGATTCTTTCCCGAATTGTACTGTGATACCCTTGCCTGGGAGCAGAGAATCAGTGTTAAAGAGGAAATCGATAAAAAGCTTGCCTTCTTTAAAAGGACATCGGACAGGCCAGAGCATGAATTAAAAGAAATTATCAAAAATCATCTTTACTCCATCGCTGATGATTCTCAAATAATTACAAAAGAACACCGTGGAATGACTGCAACTGTTTTCTGGAAGATAAAGCCGCTTCCACAGTGACCTTATGGCTGTTTTTTTTATATGAAACTCTCGCTAAATTCCTTTAAAAATAAGAGTTTCAATATTTGTTGTGAGGTCGTTTAAGAGTCACCAGCTCGGCCTCATGGCCGTTTATAAGAAACACATTACTAAAAAAGAGAATAGTAATCCTTTTGCTTTTGGATATTTATCCTCTAACACTTTGTTTGAAAAATAAATTGTAAATATCAAATCAATAATATTTTGTTTCCATTTGGTTGACAATTCAGTAATAGACGACA
>WGCX01000077.1 GCA_015493575.1 Desulfobacteraceae bacterium
ATGCCAAAGGGCTTGAAGCATCCCTTACAGCAGCCCTTGTAACTCCTTTTACAAATCCTGATTATTCGGTTATGAGAACCGGTAAATCAGTATCAATTATCAAGAATAAAGACCTTGATGATCCAATTAAAATTACAAATTTTGTTGAAAATGCTTCTGCTGCAGCAGTTTCTGCCGGTACATCAAATCCCGGTAATGCAAAACTTCAGGTTAAAACCGGTACCGGAGCCAATACAAATGAGCCTGAAAATGATCTGTTGGAATCGGGCAGCACCTACAGAGATTTTTCAACTTCATCCCTCTACTCTGACAAAGGAATCATAAAATGGGAAAAGCTTGATAAGGACGGTCTTTTAACGGGTGATTCAGGATTGATAAATGTTGAAGACAAGGGGAAGATCACAATTAATGAATCAGGGGTGCCCTCTTTATCCTTTAATTTGTCAGACGGTGCCCTTGTTGCGGGAAATACCCTTATCGTGAATACCGATACAAATGGACAGCCTGATCCCTTAAATTTCAGGATTACAGGCAAGGGCAACAGCAAAAGTGATATTTATCATTTCAAAGTGGTGTCAGGTGGAAAAGTAGGTCATGTGCCGGAAACTGGCAAAGATCCCTTAACCATTGAATGGAAGAGCAGTTCGGGCTCCGGTACTTTTGAGATTAAAGGTAATGATCCTCCTTATACGCCTGCTGCGCCCGTAGATGTCAAGGTTGACGGTATGACCCTTAAGTTTTATGACGGTACTGTTTTTAAGAATGATGTTTTTACCGTTACAACAGATGACGGAGGTGTCCCGGTTTCTTTAAATGAATCCGGTAAGCCCAGTGGAGAAAGACTTTCCGACTGGCACTGGACTATAGATTCCTTTGCAGATCAATTCAACAGAGATGTTGGCGGTATGAAAGCCTCCGTAAATTCAGATAATCAGCTGACATTTCAATCATCAGATACATTCCATTCCATTGAGAATTTATCTTATTCAGGTGCCAATGGTTTTTCAGAAGCAAATACGTCCATTAAAGTTAAAAACCGGGCAGGCCTTGATTTTAATGCAACGGATCTCAGGTTTGTACGTTCTGCATCTTCCGGAACATGGGGGATTGAAAATGATCCCACAGGAGGACTTGCCACTATTTTACCTCCAGGAGGAGATGATGACGGTTTTGGTGTTGATTTTACAGGAGACGGTCTTGCAGATATTAAGATCGGTTTTACAAAAAGAGTTTCAGGTGACGGTTATGTAAAATTTGATCTTGTAAAGCATGATGCCGATGATATGCACTTTGCTTTTTCCGATGATGCTTCATCTCCTGCAGGTCTTGTTGCAGCAGCCGGGATAAACACCTTTTTTAAAGGCTATGATTCAATGACGATGAAGATGAATGAAAAACTTAATGATACAAAGTTTATTGCAGCTGCACAAATTGATAATCAGACAGGACATATAACCCAGGGTGATAATGCCAATGCCCTTGCCATGGCAGATATCCAGTTTAAGAACTTTGATATGAAGCAATGGGCGTATTCCAGGGGATCTGATGCAAAGTCCAGCCTCACAAGTGCTAATTTTGATGATTATTACAGATCCATGATAGGGTCAATGGGGATAAAGTCGAGAAGTATAAAAAATTCAAAAAATTTTTCCGATACAATGGTGGACAAGATGACTGAACAGCGTGATGCTGTATCTGCTGTGTCACTTGATGAAGAAATGATTAATCTGATGAAATTTCAGCATGCTTTTTCTGCTGCTTCAAAACTCATTAAAGTATCGGATGAAATGCTTAATACTCTGATTTCAGTAAGGTAAAGGGAGGGGATGATGAGGGTTCCCAACATCAGTACATATGCCACATCTACCTACCACCTCGGCAATCTTACAAGTGACTTGAAAGATGCCAATGAGGTTGTGAGTACACAGAAGAGAATTAACAATATGTCCGATGATCCTGTGGGGTTAAGCCAGGTCCTTAATTTAAGAACTTCATTGAAAAATCTTGATCAGATCGGAAAAAACGTATCCATGGGAAAATCCTGGCTTTCCAATGTTGAAACTTCTTTAAATAGTGTTAATGATCTTATTCTCTCTGCAAAAACCGAGGCGAACCGTCTTGCCAACGCATCAGCAGGTCCTGATGAGCGTAATGATGCTGTGAAAAGAATTAATGATATCATTAACCAGATCGTTTCTCTCGGCAACAGTCAGGTTAATGGAAATTATATTTTCAGCGGAACCGATACAAATGTTAAGCCCCTTGAGTACAATGATAATGATATATCACCGGATGTGTGCTATAAAGGCAGTGATATGGCTTTTGGCATAAAATCCGACAGAAATCTGAATGTCAAGGTTGGAAGGGCCGGAAGCACTACATTCTGGAATGATAAAATAGATATTAATTCAACAAACAATACCATTGTATTCAAAGAGGATAATGGACATGGCTCAGGATCTGAAAAGATTATGACAGCTGTTGTCCCCGATGGTACCTATGATACATCAAAACTTGAAACTGCAGTAAGAAATGCACTGAACCAGGCATCGGCAAAAGATGGATATAATGTTAAATATAATGTTAAATATAACTATGATGATAAAAAATTTTCAATAAAGGAAGACGGCTCATATAATGGATTCATGCGCACTGAATTTATGTGGAATTCGGGAAAGGACGCTTATATAAATAAGATAAAAACAAGCAGCAATATAAATCCCGATGATCTTGATCTGAAAGTGTTGAACAAAGAGGCCTTGACCATCGGAACTCCTGAACCCCCAGGAACCAAACCATTGAGGTTAAAATGGGACGGCACAGGAAACTGGCTTGTTGAGAATAATCCGGGTTACGTGATACCGTCAAAAATTCCAGGCACTGCTTCAGGTGTTGATATTGATCTTAATGAATCCGGATTTTCCGACATAAGTATGAAACTTGCTAAACCGGCAGAAGAAGGGGATTATGTACAATTTGAGATTGTTCCTGCAAAAGGGGACCACAGTATAGGACATGAAATAGGTTTTAATGGTGATAATACAATATATTCTCCTCCTGTTTCCGATACAAAGGCTGCGTCTGTAACTGATATAACCATCAGTGCGGGCGTGAACGATAAGATCGATTTTGATGAAGTTGCCGATCAGTCTGGTACCATAGTTACAAATTCTCTTACAGCAACGATTCCTCCGGGAAATTATACAGATATGGATAGCCTTGCAAAAGCCATTGAAACTTCCATGGAAACGGCTTCTGCAACAGCAACCAATCCTAATTCCATTGATTATTCTGTATCATATAATCCTGACACCAGCCGTTTTGATATAAGGGAAAACGGGTCAAACCTTAATGAACTTCATTTAAACTGGAAATCAGGTGCAAATGCCGCCACAAGTGCCGGTGCAACTCTCGGGTATTACCCTTTAGATGATGTAATAACTTATCCTTCAAGCGATAATTCAGTGCAGAGCAGTATCACAATTGATGATACAAATAACAGGCTTGATTTTGAGGAAGTTAACGGCAGTGGAGTTTCAAGCGGGACTTTAAGGGCTATTATACCCAATGGAACGTATACCACTCTTACAGGGCCATCAGGACTTGCAGCAGCTGTGAAACATGCCATGGAAACGGCCTCGGCAGCATCGGGAAATTCCGTTACCTATGATGTGGCTTATGATGATTCAACCCATAAGTTTACCATTCAAAAAAATGCTGCGGCTCCTGCTTTAAATGAACTACATCTCCTCTGGAACACAGGCCCTGATTCAACTGATTCCATCGGGAAAACACTGGGCTTTGACCCTGCATCAGATGATAACGGAGGTGCAGGAGTTACTTCTTATTCAAGTGATACATCCCCTGTTCTTATTGGCTTTAATTCCAGTGATAATATCATTGATTTTAGGGAAACAAATATTGACGGTACGGTTTCCGGTGCAAAAAAGATACAAATACCAGCGGGTAATTATACAAGCCTTGATGATGTAGCATCTGCAATACAAACGGAATTGCGCAAGTCTTCTCCCAATAATGTTAATTATATTGTATCCTATGATTATACATCCGGCAAATTCATGATCAAAGGCAGCAGTGCAGCTATAAAAGGATTTAATCTTTTATGGAAAACCGGTGACAACAGTGATAAAAATGCAGGGACTTTACTTGGATTTGATACTTCAAAGGATGATTCTGTCTCATTTTCAGAAAGTGATAAGGGTGTTATAAATATTGTGATAGATGGATCCGACAATAAGATTAATTTTAAAGAAGTAGTTCCCGGAGACAACGGAGAATCCGAGTCTGACCTTACGGCCTCTGTAAAACAAAAGACCTATACCAGTTATGCGGATCTTGCCCATGAAGTGGAAAAAGCCCTTGAAACTGAATCAAGAAGAAACGGAAATAAAATTGATTATTCGGTTTCCTGGGATTCCTTTACAAAAAAATTTTCCATAAAAGAAAATGGCACGAGTCTGGATGAATTTGATCTCCAATGGCATTCAGGTGCTGATGCACCATTATCACAGGGGGGAACAGGACAGAGCATCGGATCCATACTTGGCTTTGATGGAGATTCAGATGATGTTGCAAAGGGCGTTGAAAGTGAAAGACCTGTGGAATGGGGAATTTTTAATACTCTTGTTGATTTTAAGAAATATCTTTCCGATAATGATACAGATGGTATTGAAAGAACAATAGGACGTCTTGAAACCGATTATAATGTAATGACATCAAACATTGCTGATACCGGAATGAAATATTCCCGTCTTGAAGTCAGGGACAGTATAACAAAGGAGGCCAATCTCAGCCTGACCAAACGCAAATCAATGATAGAGGATGCTGATATGATTGAATCGGTTATGAAATTGCAGTCTCTTCAGACAGCTTACCAGGCATCTCTTGCTTCAACATCAAAAATAATGAATGTCAGTCTCGTTGATTATTTAAGATAATCGCTGTGGGGGCCAATTCAGATCTGCCTCATGGGGGTTATAAAAAAACAGGATATATAATATGCTTGTTCTGAGCCGGAAGGTGGATGAAAAAATAAAAATAGGGGATAATATAATTGTCAGTATCCTTGAAGTTGACGGTGGTAATGTAAAAATAGGTATTGATGCACCAAGGGAAATAAATATTCTACGCATGGAGATTTTAGAACAGATTCAAAAGGAGAATATTGATTCGGCATCAAAGGAAATTGATGAGATAACGGAAGCAGCAAAACTTATTAAAAATAAATTTACTACGGAGTAGATAAATTGAAGATAAATACCAGAAAATTTGGTGTTATAGATATTGAGGAAACAAAAATTTTAACAATGCCTGAAGGTCTGCCGGGATTTCTCGGGTTTAAACGTTTCATATTGCTTGAAAATCCTGATACAAAACCTTTTTGCTGGTTCCAGTCCGTTGAAGACCCGAACCTTGCCCTTGTTGTTATCAATCCTTTTTTGTTTATGCCTGATTATCACCTTGATTTAAAGGGTGTTATCAGCATGAGAAAATGGTCTCTATCCAGAGCAAAAGACCTGTTAATATACGTGGTTGTTAATATATCTGAAAATAATCTGCATCAAAAGAAAATTACGGCAAATCTCATAGGCCCCATTATTATTAATCCGTTTGAAAATGAAGCTGTGCAGTTAGTCCTGTCCGATGGTGTCTATTCCCATAATTACAATATTCTGGAATCCGGGAAAAAGTAAAAAATAAAAATCTTCCGGTTCCGGTTTGTTCCGGTTGGTTTGTTAATTCTTATTTCCGTATTTTAGGGTAAAATAATTTAGGAAATCCGTTTTTATTCCGGCTTATCCGGATTAGGTTATCAGGATTGATCATGGTACTTGGTATAAAAACAAATATTTCAGCGTTAACATCATTTGAGAATATCAATCGTACTGAAAACAGATCGATTTCATCGGTTGAAAGACTTGCATCCGGGCTTAGAATCAATAAATCCGCAGATGACAGTTCCGGAATGGTGATTGCAGATTCCCTGAGGGCACAGGCCCTGGGATTCGGCCAGGCTTCCCGCAATGCAAATGATGCCATATCAATTGTCCAGATAGCGGATGCAGCCCTTGCTGAATCTCAGAACATTTTAAATGCCATAAAAGTAAAGAGTATTCAGGCTGCACAGGATGGACAGACCTTAGATAGCAGAAAATCTATTCAGTCAGATATTAACATGCTGAAAAAAGAGTTTGACTCCATTGCCGAAACCACATCTTTTAATGGGCAAAAGCTTCTTTCAGGCGGTTTTACAGATAAATCATTTCAAATAGGTTCAGGATCAGGTGAGGTTATAAATCTTTCACTTGGCTCTGCCGTATCTAATAAAATCGGGCATTTAACCACGGGAAATCTTGTTATAGACCGACAGGCACAGGGAAAGGTCCATATTGGTATAAGTGAAGCAGGTTCAGATAAATTGATTGAAATAGAGCCCGTTGAACTTGCATACGATAATAAAAGGGAGCATGGACTTGGATTACTTGCAGATTCCATAAACAGAATTTCCGACAGAACAGGTGTTACAGCATCACTATCTGTTTTATCAAAGACGGATTCCAGTATAAAAAAGGGTATTACAAGCTCTGATTTTTCAATAAACCGGATTAAAATCGGAAGTATTCAGGTGCAGGACAATGATGCTGACGGTTCCCTTGTAAAAGCGATTAATAATAAAAGTCTTGTAACCGGAGTCGTGGCTTCTGTTAATAATCAGGGACGTCTTATCCTTAATTCGGAAGACGGCAGGGCCATTAAAGTTGATTTTGGAGCGGAAACCGGATCGGAAAACGGAACGGCTGAAATTTTTTCCGGGCAGGACCTTTCAACTTTCGGAACAATAAATCTTCAGAGCAGAGGATCGTCCATGATATGTGCTTATGATCTTGGAGGAGGTCTGCCTGTTTCTGTGGCAGATCCTGGGTTGAATATAAAAAATACAGCTCACATGGACAGAGATTCAATTTAGGGAACTGTCCTTCCAAAGGGAAATATAGTCAGCGCCGGGACAATTTTTAAAGGAGATGCCTTTATAGCTGAAACCGCCGACACAACAAATCTAAGTGTTGTAAAACAGGGCTCTGAACTTGGAACGGGCAGTGTTCTGGCATCGGGAACGGTTCTCAAAGGAACAGCATCTGTTGATACTGCAGGGCCCATGGCGGGAAACGGTATAATTAAAACAGGTTCTACTCTTGCCCCCAATTCTGTGATTGCATCGGGAACGGTTCTTAAAGGGGATGCAACTATTGCTGCAGTAAACAACACAACCGGGGTTTATTCTTTTGCCGCAGGGTCAACTCTTGCCACAAATTCAAAAATATCTTCCGGAACAACCCTTGGAGGAGATGCATTAGTAAAGCAGATAGCCGGAACAACGGGAAATTATGTTCTTGCAGTAAATTCAAGGCTGAATACAAATTCTTTTATATCATCCGGTACTGTTCTTGCCGGAACTGCGACTGTAAGTGCCGTAAATAATACCACAGGAGATTATATCCTTGCAGCAGGTTCATCTCATTGCAGATCTTGATCTTAACGATG
>WGCX01000078.1 GCA_015493575.1 Desulfobacteraceae bacterium
TGTTAATATTGCAGATTCAAAAAGTTATATTTATATTCTGTTTGAGCATAAGAGCTATAATGATAATCTACCGATAGTTCAGGTTTTGCAGTATATCATCAGTATATGGAAACTGCATCTGAAACAGAATAAAATTGAGAACCAATATAAAGCCGGAAAATTGCCCATTGTTTTACCTGTCTTATTGTATCATGGTAAGCAAAAATGGAATTCCGGGATAAAACTTATTGACAGTATGGAAGGCCCGGTTAAAAAGTTTTCTAAATTTATTCCGGATTTTGAAATAATTTTATTTGATCTGTCAGATTATTCCGATGAGGAACTTAAAGGCAAAGCTGTATTTAAAGTTTTTTTGATGTTGCTGAAACATATTTTTGATGATGATTTTCTAAGTAAATTTGACGATATACTTAAGTTATTCTGCGAAGTAATGGAAAGTGAAACAGGCATGGAAAGTTTCTTACCCTTAATTAAGTATGTATTCAGCATAAGGGACGATATTTCAGTAGAAGATATTGCAAAAATGGTTAACAAAAATATATCTGAGGAAAAGGAGGACGAAGTTATGACCTTGGCGGAAAGACTCAGGGAGGAAGGAAAACTGGAAGGTAAGCTTGAAGGAAAGCTTGAAGGAAAGCTTGAAGGAAAACTGGAAGGTAAGCTTGAAGGTAAGCTTGAGGGTAAACTGGAAGGTAAACTGGAAGGTAAACTGGAACATGCCAGAAAGGTTGTAATAATGCTGGCCCAGGACAAATTTGATTTTTTAAACCAGACCTTAATTAACGATCTGAAAAGCATTGAATCTCTGGAAATTTTAGACAGGCTGTTTGTCAAAACATTGAGCTGTGAATCCATGGTGGATTTTAAGAATATGGTTAATAAGGCTAAGTCCTTATAACTGCCATGAGGCAGATCTGGACTGCGTTACTATGCCTCTAAAAATCAAAGATTTTGACGAACATAGAAAGAGTATTTGTTACTTTTTCAAAAATGAGCTCTTTCTTATAAAAAAAATAAACTTTTATTTGACATTTACCAAGAGCACTGGTATTAGTGTTATAAATTAATGTTTGATACGTCTAACTTTTAAAACGTGGATACCATGACAAGAGCGCAGAAAGAACAAAACAACCTGGTAAAAGAAAAGCCTCTTACATCTGTTATGGAGGATTATCTTGAGGCAATTTTTGATTTGAAAAAGGAAAAGAATTTTGTCCGCGTTAAAGATATAGCAAAAAGAATGAAGGTGAAAATGCCCACTGTATCAAGTATGCTGAAAAATCTTGATAAAAAGAGACTGGTCAAATACAGAAAGTATGAATTTGTGGAACTGACAAAAACCGGGGCGGAAATAGGAAAAGAAATACGTCGCAGGCATGAAATTCTGCTTAAATTCTTAACAAAAATCTTAAATATAAATCCAAAGACAGCAAATGAGGAAGCCTGCAAAATGGAGCATACTTTAAGTTCATCCACCCTTGACAGCCTTACTGATTTTATTGAATTCATTGATATATGTCCAAGGGCGGGGGAAAGCTGGCTTCAATATTTCTGGGAATTTCATGTGCATGGGCGCAAGTCTGAAACATGTCTCCAGCATTGCAGGGATTTTTCATGTGAGTTCAATAATAAAATACATTAAACCTGCGTATGAAATGCATGGGGCAACCGCAGATAATACCGGAAAAGATTTGGGATAGGAATTGTATTTGACACTCCTGATACCAGGGCGGGTTTTTCGTATTGTGTTAAGAGGCAAACCTGGGCCAAACCGGATACGCCCAGGGTGATGATAAATAAATCTAAAATAGCAGTATTAACTTGAACGGCTTTATTTAAAAGCTGTTTTACCGACTGTTGTGTTGCCCGGTTGCGGGCTTTTTTTTTGATTTTATTGTTAGATATACCTAACAATAAAAGGGGTATAAAATAATGAATAGGGGGGTAAAACTTAGCATGAAAACAAATAAAATAAATTTCATGAAATTATGGTCATGGCCGGAAAAAACCATGGAAAAAATGAAAATTAACGGATACGGGGTACTTAACATGAAAAACAGCGTTTCAATGCATGCAGGAACCGGACCAGGCGGAGGCCATCAATCCTAGCCATTAAATTTAAGGATGTCCGGTGAAAAAACGCCGGTACAGAAGGTAAAATCAGAGGATGTCAATCTTGTTGCAGAAGGGGCAGCTCCTGAACCGACAGCTTTTCCCCTTCGCATGGCAGCAGAAGGAGAAAAAGTGAAAATTTTTTCATTAAACGGCGGAAAAATTTTCCATGACAGATTAGCTGGCCTTGGCATACACGTCGGTGAAAAGGTGGAAATCATCCAAAACCGAAGTGATGGCAAATTACTACTTGGACATGGCAATGCACGGTTTTTCCTTGGCGGAGGAATGTCCTAGAAAATTCAGGTGATCGCCGCTGCAGATGAAAATAAGATCAAAAAAGAGAATAAATAAAAACGGATATCCACAGAATATAAAATTGAGCAAAGGATAAGACAAATGGAAAGAACTTTACAGGAGATGGCAGCAGGCGAAAAAGGCAGGGTTGCAGGATACGCTAAAGCAAACAAAGTCTATCGGGAAAAGCTTTTATCCATGGGATTAACCCGTGGTACCGAATTTACAGTGGAGCGCATAGCACCCATGGGTGATCCTGTGGAAATACAGGTGCGCGGATTTTCATTGAGCGTAAGAAAAAGCGAAGCATCGGCATTGATAATTGAAAAAACAATAAAATAAAGAAGAAAACAATATGAGTGACTATACCATCGGAGTTGTCGGTAATCCCAATTGCGGAAAAACAACTCTTTTCAATGAGCTCACCGGTGCAAGGCAGCATGTGAGAAACTGGCCCGGAGTTACCGTTGACCGTAAAACCGGAAGTTATACCCATAACGGGAAAAACATTGAAGTTGTTGACCTTCCGGGAATATATTCCCTTTCAGCTTCATCCCTTGATGAAAAAGTAGCCCGCAATTACGTTCTTTCAGGAGAAGCTGACCTTATTGTAAATATTATTGACGCATCCAATCCGGAACGTAATCTTTATTTGAGCCTTTTACTTACCGAGATGAAAATTCCGCTTGTTATTGCCTTAAACATGATGGATACGGCAAAGGATAATAATATCAACATAAATATAGACGCTATGTCACGACTTTTTGGCTGCCCCGTTGTTCCACTTGTTGCATCAAAGGGAAAGGGAGTCAACGCACTGAAATCGGAAATAAACCGTGCTGCAGAGACAAAGCCTGTTCCCCATATTAAAGTAGAATATCCGGCAAAAATAAGAGAATCCATCGATCCCCTGATTCCCCATATCCGCAATACAGCGCTTGATAACAAACTTGAACCCGAATATGCAGCTATAAAACTGATGGAAGAGGATTCTGTTATCAGTAAACTATTTGATAATTCAATTATTGAAAAGGTGCGTGAACGTATAAATCAAATTGAGGAGGAACTTGATGAAGAGGCAGATATTCTCATTGCAGGCAGCAGATATGAACTGATAGGTGATATTATAAACAGGAGTGTTAAAAAAAAATCCCGCATAAGCAAAACAATTTCAGACAAAATCGATGGCGTTGTTTTAAACCGTGTCCTTGGCATTCCGATTTTCCTTGTTGCCATGTATCTGATGTTCATGTTCACCATAAATATCGGAGGAGCTTTTATAGATTTTTTTGACATTTTTTCAAGCACCATATTTGTGGACGGGTTTGGCGCCCTGCTGAAAACCGCGCATTTCCCGGCCTGGCTGATCACAATTCTTGCAGGCGGTATTGGCGGCGGTATCCAGACTGTGGCAACCTTTATTCCTCCCATAGGTTTTATGTTTCTTTTTCTCTCCCTTCTGGAAGATTCAGGATATATGGCAAGGGGCGCCTTTGTCATGGACCGCTTCATGCGCATGATAGGCCTGCCGGGTAAATCATTTGTCCCCCTGCTTGTGGGATTCGGATGCAATGTGCCCGCCATCATGGCCACCCGAACCCTTGAAAACCAGCGCGACCGCATTATGACAATTATGATGAATCCTTTTATGTCCTGCGGAGCCCGTCTTCCGGTTTATGCCCTGTTTGCCGCGGCATTTTTCCCTGTGGGAGGCCAGAACCTTGTTTTTCTGCTCTATCTTATTGGAATAGGTTTTGCCGTCCTTACAGGTTTTATCCTTAAAACCACAACCCTTAAAGGTGAAGTCAACCCGTTTGTAATGGAGCTTCCGCCCTATCACATGCCCACAATAAAAGGTGTTGTAATGCGGGCGTGGGACCGTTTAAGAGCTTTTATTTTCAGGGCAGGCAAAATTATTATCATGGTTGTCATTGTTTTAAGTTTTTTAAATTCAATGGGAACCGACGGAACTTTTGGCAACGACAACACTGACAAATCGGTTTTAAGCAGCATTGGCAAAACAATTACCCCGATATTTACACCCATGGGAATAGAAAAGGACAACTGGCCTGCCACGGTTGGAATTTTTACAGGTGTTTTTGCCAAGGAAGCTGTCGTGGGAACTTTAAATGACCTGTACTCCGGAATGGACGATAAAAATGCCGACAAAGCAGGTGTACAGGAAGATGAAAAAGCCTTTGATTTTATGGGCGGCATAAAAGAGGCCTTTGCAAGTATTCCGGAAAATCTCAAAGGAGTAAAGGACACTTTGCTTGATCCGCTTGGTCTTTCAGTCGGGGATGTTAAGAATGTAAAACAGGCCGCAGAGGAGCAGGATGTCAGTGTAAGCACCTTTGGTTCCATGGTAAACCTGTTTGACGGCAAAATAGGAGCATTTGCCTACCTTCTATTTATTCTGCTGTATTTTCCCTGTGTTGCTGCAATTGCTGCTGTTTACCGCGAAACCAACTGGAAATGGACAGTATTTGCAGGGGCCTGGACATCGGGCATCGCCTATATTGCGGCATCGTTGTTCTACCAGTCGGCAACCTTTAACCGACATCCTGAATCTTCCATGATCTGGATAGGTGTTTTAACGGGTTTCTTTGCATTGACTGTGTTTGTCATGCGCAAATCAGGAAATAAAACCGAAAAATCACCATTGAAATCCGGGGCTGACGGTATGGATTCGGGCATCGGTATAAATATGGGTTCTGCATAGACCTGCATGCCATGAAGCTGATCCGGATTCATCTATAATAATTAACCATAAATAAAAGGAGCACAATGATACTTTCCGATATAAAAAAATACCTTATGCAGCATAAACGGGCAACCCTCGGCGATCTTGCCATTCATTTTGAAACGGAGCCGGAAGCCATGCAGGGTATGCTTGACCAATGGATTCGAAAGGGAAAAGTTACAAGTTACAAGGTGCAGGCAGGATGCTGCAGCAAATCATGCGCCAAATGCGGGGGTGAGTCAAATATGGAAATTTATGAGTGGACGGCTTAAGCAGTCTGTAATATTTTTAAAAAATTTAATACAAATTAAAGGAGAAAAAAGTATGAAAAAATTCATTGTATTATTCGCAGTATTATTTGTTTTCGCAGGATTACCATCCGTTATTTTAAATACAGTAAAAGCCTTTCAGTCAGCCGATGTCGAAACTGATGTGGGGATCGGCACACAGATCGTTGCATATTCTTTTATCTTAAATTTTTCAAAAATTCACCCACCGCTCCTGAACCATCCCTGTTCACAATTCTTATGGTTTCAGAACCTATGACTGCAATATCTGCTCTCCCAGTCAAATATTCTACATCTGCCCTGTTTTTTACTCCAAAGCCGACAGCAAGAGGAAGATTTACAGCCCTTCTGCACTTTTTGAGATAATCTTCGAGACCACCTGAAAATTCAGTCTGTCCCCCGGTAACGCCCTTTCTGGCAACGCAGTAGATAAATCCACTTCCTTTTGAGGCAAGATAAGTCATGCGCTGATCACAAGTTGTGGGAGAAATAATATAAATTGGTGAAAGATGATTTTTTCCCATGGAGATAGCATAATCTTTACCCTCCTCGGGAGGAAGATCCGGAACAATGGCGCCTTTTAAACCGGTCTCTGCCATTTTTTCTGCAAATTTTTCCACCCCGTATTTAAACAGAATGTTGTAATAACTCATGAAAAGAAATGGAATTTTAAATTTTTTCACTGCATCTTCTGCAAATTTAAAACAATTGTTTACCCTTGCTCCTTTTTTAAGGGCATCCTGGTTTGCCTTTAAAATAACAGGGCCGTCTGCCATGGGTTCTGAAAAAGGAATCTGAAGTTCCATCATGTCCACACCGGCATCCACCATCTGTTCAACAACCTGCATCGATTCTTTAAAAGAGGGATATCCTATGACAATATGGGTCATTAAAAGAATATCTTTTGTCTGAAGGCGTTGTTTAATATATGATTCAAGCATTATATTCCCTTGCCTTTTCAATTATAAATTTTTTCCATTCAGGATCATCAATGGCATCTGCAATGGTGAAAATGTCCTTGTCTCCCCTGCCTGACTGATTAATGATAATGATATCATCCTTTGATAACCGGGGAGCCTCCTTAAAAGCAGTTGCAAATGCATGGGCTGATTCAAGAGCCGGAATAATACCCTCCTTTGTCATGGTCAATTTAAGTGCTTCAACCACCTCTTTATCCGTTGCTGACTCAAATCTTGCCCTTCCCTGATCGTGCATCTGTGATAAAATGGGAGATACACCTACGTAATCAAGACCTGCTGCTATGGAGTGGGTCTCTTTCATCTGGCCGTCGTCATCCTGGAGAAAATATGTTTTATATCCCTGGGCAACACCAACGCTTGCATCCTCAGCACAGAGTCTCGAAGCGTGCTCACCTGAATCAAGCCCCCTGCCACCTGCTTCCACACCCACGCACTCCACTTCTTTTTCGGGAAAACCTGCAAAAATACCCATGGCATTGGAACCTCCACCCACACAGGCAAAAACCCTTAAAGGAAGTTTCCCCTCTATTTCAAGAATCTGTTTTCTTGCCTCTTTCCCAATGATTGACTGGAAATAACTCACCATTTCAGGAAAAGGATGGGGGCCGCATGCCGTGCCAAGGACATAGTGGGTTGTATCCATATTGGTCACCCAGTCCCTGAAGGATTCATTTATGGCATCCTTTAAAATCATAGTCCCGTCAGTTACAGGAACAACTTCTGCGCCCATCTGTTCCATCCAGAATACGTTGGGACGCTGTCTTTTTACATCAACTTCACCCATGTAAATAGTACAGTCAAAGCCGAATTTGGCAGCCATGGTCGCAGTTGCAACCCCATGCTGACCTGCTCCTGTTTCTGCAATCACCCTTGTCTTTCCCATGCGTTTGACAAGAAGCCCCTGTCCCATGACATTATTGGCCTTATGTGCTCCGGTGTGGTTGAGGTCCTCACGCTTGATATATATTTTTGCTCCCCCGAAATAATTGGTCAGGTTTTCAGCAAAGGTTAAAGGTGTTGGTCTCGAGGAATATGTTGACATGATGGAAGAATACTCCTGCCAGAAATCAGGATCATTTTTTATTTTATTGAATTGCTCCTCAAGCTCATCAAATGTGGCAACAAGGACTTCCGGGAGAAAAGCCCCTCCGAAATTCCCGTAATAGCCTCTTTTTATCATAACAAAACCTCCTGTCATCTAAAAAACCCGCTGCTGCTTAAAAATAGTAGGGATATGTTTTTAAAATTATTAACAACCCGTTGTATTAAAATGCACATAATGGCAGGGATCAAGAAATACATTATGCGGATAGAAATAAGTTTTTTTCAGACAAAGATTCAATGCATACCGTTCTCTATAACAGCCATGAGGCCGAGCTGAACTGCGCTACTTTGCCTCTCAACGAACATTAAAAGAGCATCAGTTACTTTGTCAAAAATGAGCTCTTTCATATAAATCGTTAATTTGATTTAAGCTTGTCTATGCGGTAGCGTATGGATCTTAAAGTGATCCCCAAAAGCTTTGCAGCACGGCTTTTATTGCCATGTGAAATTTCAATAGCTTTTTCTATATAAATACGTTCAATGGATGAAAGAATTCTGTCAAGATCAACACCCTGTTCTACATCATCGATATCAAAGCGCTTGCCCTTCAGGCCCTCAATCCATCTTCGTTTTTTGTGTATGGATATGGAAAGACTGCCGGGAAGAATAATATTTGTGGAAGAAAGGGCAACACTTCTTTCAATCAGATTTTCAAGTTCACGCACATTACCGGGAAAACTGTATCTATTTAAAAAATCGATTGCATAGGATGATAACTTGGAAATATCCTTATTCATTATTTTCGAATATTTTTCAACAAAATACTGTGCAAGAATTTTAACATCCCCTCTTCTATCCCTTAATGGCGGGACTTTTATTGGAATTACGTTGAGCCGGAAAAACAGATCCTCCCTGAAAGAGCCGTTTATCACTTCATGCTCAAGGTTCTTATTGGTGGCTGATATTATCCTTACATCTACTGAAATCTCTTTTGCACTTCCAACAGGTTTCACAAGAGTTTCCTGGATAACCCTTAAAAGTTTTACCTGAAGCATGGGTGACAGTTCACCTATCTCATCAAGAAAAATAGTGCCTTTATGGGCAGATTCAAACAGCCCTTTTTTATCACAGATAGCTCCTGTGAATGAGCCTTTAACATGACCGAAAAATTCACTTTCAATTAAATTCTCAGGAATCCCGCCGCAGTTTACAACAACAAAAGGCTCCTCTTTACGGTCACTCATATCATGAATTGCCCTTGCAATAAGCTCCTTGCCAGTGCCGCTTTCCCCTGAAATAAGAACATTTGTTTTTGTGTCTGCAATCTGATTGATCATATCATAAATATGAATCATGCCAGGACTGTTTCCAATGATCCTGCCAAAATGAAGATCATAACCTGAACTACTTGAAGAAACCCGGTTTTCTTTTTCAGGGTGTTTCAGTTCAAGGGCTTTTTTAATGGTAGATTTAAGTTCCTTATTATTAAAGGGTTTAGGAACAAAATCAAAGGCACCTTCGTTCATGGCCTCAACGGCAAGTTCAGTTGTGGAATATGCTGAAATCATGATAGCAATAATATCATGGTTGTATTTTTTAGCAGCTTTTAATACATCAA
>WGCX01000079.1 GCA_015493575.1 Desulfobacteraceae bacterium
TATCTGAACAAGGGTTAATATCTGTCAAAGAACAGTGGGTGAAGATTCATTACCCGGCTACGGCTCGGTAATCTTGGTGAAACGCCCTGTGCGGACCCGCATGCAGGGTGTTGTGGGGGCTGGGGGATTAAAACCCCCGGCTACCCGATTATAAATCGTTTATAATTTATGCTTGATGGGTTGCATACTCATCCAAAAGACGACGAATCATTTTCTGATATTGCGTATTGTACTTTTGGGCTTCGTTTTTGAAAAAATCAACACTAGCCTTGCTGAGTGCAATCGTGACCTTTATGGTTTCATCCTTCAATGCCAGTTCTTCAGGAGATGGGAGAAAATCAGAAACGACTCTCACTTTACCCATCGGTTCATCACTGTATTTTATTTTCTTTCTCATAGATTCTTTTTCCTTTCCGCCAATATCCAGCGCCAAAAATTCTGATTGTATTTAAACGGTATGTAAACCTTACGGTTAAGATACCGCCAGAAACTCTTCCCAAACAATAGTATCTTTTTTCATCAATGCTATGTTCCAAATCCTCTAAAATTAGACGACTGTGATCTAAAAAGGCTAATTGAGCAAGAGCGAATGATACACCATGTTTCTCTTGATTGGTTTTGTCTTTATTCTCGTCCCATTCAAAATTAGCTTTAATTTTCATAAAAAGAGTGTAATACTATATTCGCGTATCGTCAATATGTTTATATGGCTTATTATATGGCAGATTTCTATACCTTCTCCAGCTTGTTCCAGAGGATCCTGCAAAAAACCTGAGACATCCCAAATTCAACCCCCGTTCAGAATTACCTGATTACTTAAGCGAAACCGAATTGAAAAAACTGCTTCAATACACTTCAGAAAACAAAAACCCGTGTGAAATTGCCATTATCAGCCTTTTGGCAACTACAGGACTTCGTCCCAGAGAAGTAGTTGGCATCAAACTTGATGATGTGTATTTAAACAAATATTAAGGGACTTTTCCATTTGAACTGCAGTTTTTATCAAACCTAGAATGCGATTTTTACATACGGAAAATACCACTTCGGCATTCAAATCAAAATAGTGATGGCTAATAACGTCACGCATTCCTTTTGCACCTTTCCAGTCAACTTCAGGGTATTGAGCAAGTAACTTTCCACCGGTTACCTTGTCCAAATTTTTCAAACTTTCACCGATAACGATCAGCATCATGCATACGGCGTCCAACTTATCTATTCCGGCATCTGATAGGAGAAAATCATCTGGACTGCAAACACCTTTGAATCTTCGTTCGATACGGTTCCCAGCATCTAGGATTTGCCTGAGTATTTCCTTTGCAAGCTCCCTGTCAAATATACACAGCCTCAGTGTCGATGCGTTTTTTCAAAAATGTATTCATTTTTTCCCGATAATGAACAATATCAACTTTTGTCTGATAATCTGCCTCAAGTTCTTCCTTTATGTGCACCATATTAAAGAGATCAGGATTGCTCATTCTTACGACAATATCTACATCACTACTCGGTCTACGATCATTCCTGGCAAGAGAGCCGAAAACGCCAATGGAAGTAACTCCAAATTTTTTTTCAAAAGCTAATTTCTTGTTTTTAAGAACTTTCAACGCCTCATCAAGGCTTAAATTCTTTTTATTCATATTTACCCTCTACTTTCGAGATTATTAGCTAACAGCTCTGAAAATAGTCAGAATTTTGATCCAATAAAATTTTCTACGATTATTGTACTTTAGTACGGGTTTAAACCCTCCACCTCTGGTGGAGGACCCAAATAGGTTCTACCGATCCGGGGTGAAATGATATAGACTCATCCTCCAGGAAAGCCCCAAGGGCATAAAGGAGGATGAATCTATGCATGATTGGGAGAGTTTATCCCATGTGAGATGGGATTGCAAATACCATTTGGTATTTGTTCCAAAATATAGGCAAAAAAAGTTGTATGGGAAATTTAGAAGAAGGGTAGGAGAGATATTGCGAGATCTTTGTAAGCAGAAAAATATTGAATTGTTGGAGGGGCATTTGATGCCTGATCACGTTCATATGTGTCTCAAAATTCCTCCGAAAAACAGTGTGGCTTATACGATTGGTTTTTTGAAGGGTAAAAGTGCTGTGAGGATTCATAGGTGGATATTGGGCAGCAAGAAGTCAACTGGTCTAAGCTTTTGGGCACGAGGATATTGTGTAAGTACTGTCGGTCTTGATGAGGCTACTGTTCGAGCATATATCCGGCATCAAGAAAAAAATGAACAGAGGCAATTAGAGCTTTTTGATTAGCCCCAACGGGGCTTTCCTAACGTAAATGCCCCCTTAAAGGGGGCTTCATGAGGCCTCCCGCTATGCGGGAGTGAGATTCACTTTTCTATATTTTTCCTCTTCAATATCATTGCCTTCGCTATTAAAGGGATATATCCACTGACCATGAGCCAACTTATTTCTAATTTCGATTATAGAACGCAAGTCTTTGTCTAATATATCTTTTAATTCTTCATATCGAGAAAAAAAAGAAAAAGGCAATGTAAGTTTGCTAAGTGGCGCATGTGATATTGCAAAATGCTGTCTAAAAGCAATTTCGACAGCTTTTAGCCATTTATCAAGCTGTGTGTGTTCACTACATATTTTGTTTCTTGCAATATTATCGAAACCATTTTTTTCATATAATAATTTTTTTAATATAGTCTCAGCCCATGCTCCTAATAAAAGTGCATATAGTCTAACGAATAAGGATAGGTCCAACGAATAAGGATAGGTCCGTGTGAGGCACGAACCACGACCTTATCCGGTGTTGGACAAGCCCGGAAATCTAAATAAGTATGATGCTCCTAATATATAAGAAAATATCTTTTTAGAGGTGAGGATTTAGCTGAAGGTTTTACAGGAATTTATTTTTTCAAGGCGCAGAAGTGCCGTGGCCTGTAATCGGTAATCAGGCTGTTGAACACTGAAATTATTTCATAAAAATTTATTTCTCCTTTTATTTGAATTAAGAGCTGGTTTTTGCCACGGGACAGGAATTATCCTGATTCCCATGAAGATTGCCGAAATCCCACAATGACCATGGGTGATTTACAGCATGGGCATTTAAAAATCGGTCTTTTACGCTGTTTGATAATTTTGATAAAAACATGCAGAATCAATTGTACAAGGGATAACAGCTTTTTTGCATTTCCGTGCAGAAAGCCATAATCCCTGACTCTGCGGAATCCTTTTGGAAGAACATGCTGCATGATAAGATACAGGAAATCCTCTCCTTTGAGGGTTCGGTGTCGGGTTTCTTTGGAACGACTTTCAATGTATTTAAAAGTTACGCGGCCATCCTTGTTCGAGATAATATTCTTTTCACTGATGACACCACGGTACAAATATTTTGAAAGATATTTCAATGCGGTAATGCCTTTTCCGACATGGGCGCAGTCAACCACCCATTCTGCTGGAACTCCTTGTGGAATTTGAAGGCCTTCTTCATTTAAAGCAGTCAGAAACCGTGCACGAAAAACCTTGGCCAGAGCTTTTTGGTTAAACAGATACTTGCCTTTTTTCTTTTTCCATTGACGTCTGTCTTTATCAACACCTCCGCCCGGAACCACTGCATGGATATGGGGATGGAAATCCAATTTTCTGTTATTTGTATGCAAAACTGCAGTTATACCAATATCTGCACCGAGATTTTTTGTATTCAGACCAAAATCCTTTAAGGTGCTGGAAACGCACAAAAACAAAATTGTATACACTTTTTTTTGATTACGCCATGCCAATGCTCTTAATTCGTATGGCAGTGTGAAAGTCACCATAAAATAGGGAACCGGCAGTAATTTGGTCTGTTGTCGGTCAATCCACTGGCTGGTTTCATGGTTTTGACATTTCGGACAGTTCCGATGGCCACAGGACATTGGCTGCCACTCTCCATGTTTGCATTCAGGACACTGCACAAAGACTTCACCTGATTCAGGTGTACGGCAATGGCGTATGGAATTAAGCGCATGAAAATGACCCGGTAGTAGTTTTCCCGCGTATTTGGCAGTCAACGTGTCATAGTACTGATCAATAATAGAGGTCATTTCCATGGTTACAACCTCTTGAAATCAACGTGAAGAGTATTGATCATTTCATTTATAGCAAGTCTGCTGTTTTGTTCAATGGTGTCTGTGAGATGGGCGTAACGTGCGGTGGTTACAGGGCTTGAATGACCAAGAAGTGCCTGGATATGGCGAAGACTTAAGCCACGTTCAAGAAGATGTGTGGCGAAGGCATGGCGCAGGGAATGGATGTGAACTTTTTTTTTATGCCGCATTCTTCAACCACAACTTTCATAGCTTTTTGAGCTCCGCCTCTATCCATATGCGTTTTTGCTTTCCGAATTTTTTCTATAGAACCGGTTGCATTGGGGAATATCAGTTTTGGATGACGATGCCTGCTCCACAGTTCACGCAATCCTGACAAAGTAAGATCAGGCAATGGCACCAATCTGTCTTTATGCCCTTTGCCACGGCGGATATGGACTTGTTTGCGACCCGCATCAATATCACCTATCTGAAGGGATAAGGCTTCTCCGAGCCTAAGCCCCATTGAGTAGGTAGTTAACAAAAA
>WGCX01000080.1 GCA_015493575.1 Desulfobacteraceae bacterium
CTGAAAAAAATTCCCGGCAAAACCTGGCAGAAAATTTTTGATTACAGAAGAATGCTAAATATTCCCGCATTAAAGGGTATTTACAGGTATCATGAATTTATAGGACCTAACATCCCCATGGATTCACTTGTTTATCTTGGAGAAGGTCACACACCCGTTGTGGAGGCAAATGCACAGCTTAAAAAAAAGGCAGGAATAAGATTTTTTTATAAAAACGACGGCCAGAATCCAAGTGCATCATTTAAAGACAGGGGAATGGCAAGTGCGCTTTCATATATAAAATTCCTCATTGACCAGAAACTTGCATCCAATATAATTGCCATCTGTGCATCCACAGGAGATACTTCCGCTTCTGCAGCTCTGTATGCATCCTATCTCCAGCCACATATAAAATCAGCGGTTCTTCTCCCCCATGGAAAAGTTACTCCCCAACAGCTTGCCCAGCCCCTTGGCAGCGGAGCAAAGGTCTTTGAAATCCCGGGAGTTTTTGATGACTGCATGAAAATTGTGGAAAAACTCTCTGAAGAATACAGTGTTGCCCTGCTAAACTCCAAAAATGCCTGGCGTATTCTCGGACAGGAGTCATACTCCTATGAAATCGCCCAGGATTTTGAATATGAGATGGAAGACAAGGCTGTTGTCGTACCCATTGGCAATGCAGGCAATATCTCTGCTGTGTTAAACGGGTTTATTAAATTTTTTGATGCAGGCATAATTGATGCCCTGCCAAAAATTATCGGTGTTCAGTCTGAACATGCTAATCCGGTATTCAAGTATTATCTTGAACCCAACGAAGATAAACGAGAATTTAAACCGGTAACAGTGAAACCAAGTGTTGCCCAGGCTGCCATGATCGGCAACCCCGTTTCAATGCCAAGGGTGATCAATCTTGTTAAGCTATACAATAAAACAGCAGGACAGAAAAAGGTTTTCTTTGTCGAGGTAAATGAACAGGCCATAATGGACAATGAACTTGAGGCGAACAGAAACGGCCACATTGCATGCACCCAGGGCGGGGAATGTCTTGCCGGCCTTGTTAAAGCTGTCTCCACTGGTATTATTGACAAAAAAGAAACAGCAATTATTGATGCCACTGCCCATGCAATGAAATTTTCAGGATTCCAGAGCCTTTATTTTGAGAAAAAAATACCCGGCAGCTATAATATTAATCCTGTTGAGGATTTGATAAATGCGCCAAAACTTGTCATGCCTGACGATGAAAAGAAAATCCCCGGTCAGGGCAGCCCGTTAAACGATGATGATTTCAAGGCTTTTGCCAGTGATATTTCCAAAAAAATCGCAGAAGAGCTTGACCTTAACGCATCATGAAATTTTTCAAAACATTTTTTATCCTGATCGGTATTGCAGTTTTAAATGTTGCATTCTGCTTTAATTATTCATTATGCTCTGATTTAATACAAAGACCGGAAAACAATTTAAGGACTTCAAAAAATGCTGAGAAATTCACAAAAAATTATATCGAAACCTCTTTAAAAAGGTATGCTGTTTATAAGTATAAAAAGAAAAAAATCCTCTGTGAACCTTACCGGGTTTCAAAAGATGACTGGCTTTACAAAATATTCAGGAAAAAGGGAGAAATTTCCGAAAAGGACTTCCCCCTTTTTATAAATATTTTTAAAACGGTCAACCCGGGGATAAACGACATTGATGCGATTCGTCCCGGGCAGATAATCTTAATTCCATTAAAAAAAATACATGATAATGACTTCAGGGAGACAAGCCCCGGTGTAATTGATGTTCCCATGATTGAGTTTGCATCCATTCCTGAAGTGGTAAAGCCATTTATAACAAGGCACAGGGTTAAAAAAGGCGAAACCATATCTCAACTTTTAGATTCTGTGTTTCTCAATAAAGACGGTACAATTAACGCCAAGGGTCTGAGAGCTTTGAGACTTTCCAATCCGGATATCAAAGATGTAAATCTCATCTATGCAGGTTCCATTGTCAATATCCCTTCAGCATCCCTTGATTCACAACCCTGGTTTCAGAAATCTTCTCATATTTTGAACAAAACCGCGAACAAAAGCAATTCTGACCAAAAAAGCAATTCTGACCAAAGATTTGACCAAAAGGATAAAAATACCATAAAACCAAAACAGAGCAAAACAATTGCAAAAAATAATCAAGGCAAAATTAACCATAGAAATACTATTTCAAAAGTTCTGAAAAAATATGCTTCAGTTGTTGGAGGCAGACTTATTCATACAGGCAGATTCTATTTCCCAAGAATTAACAGGCCGGACATAGTCCTTGATCTTAAATCACATCCTGTAATCGAACTTGCAAATGGTGGAAAGATTCTTATTAGTCCGGATCGCAGAGATTCAGATGTATTGTCTCGAACAATCGGTAAATTCTGGAAAAACCTTAAAGTGATAACCCTTGCCGAAGCTGTTGATTATTTAAACATGAAAGAACCGGGAACCAGCATAAATCAATTAAAGACAGGAAAAAGAAAATCAGGTGGAAAAATTGACAGGAAAAAGAAAATCAACAAAAAAAATTCAGCACAGGACATGGCAACCTTCAAAGTGATGAATCTTAAGGCAAAACACGCAATCTTACCCTTCGGCCATGAGGCTGCACTAAAAAAAATCCTTGGTTTTACCCGTTTTCAGTATACGCCGGATGAAAAGGTTTCCCTGTCCTTTAACAGTATCTCTTTGAATGTGAAGCTCGGAAAAATCAGCTCAAAGGCGAGCTCTGATATACTTGTTGATTTTGGAACTATTTACGGTTATGCATTAGACATTATAAGGAAAAAAGGCTTTCATGTTATCTCTTTTCCTCCAAAAGATAAGTTTATAATCTCATTATCAAAATTATTTACCGATTTTGGCATGTCCGTTACAATGAATCCTGTTTTTGTCAGTGCTGAAACAAACAGAGAAATCACAATTAATGGATTATATATAGCAGGCGATATGATAAAATCGCATATCAACGGCCTTCTTATTACAGATCAACTGCCAGGTAAAGAAATAACGTCATTTCTCAATCAGAAAAATATTAAGATATTATTATTCTATGCGGAGGACAAAATAAAATGAGAAAACTGCTAATTCCCTTTTTAATAATGACCGTGACGGTAATAATGTTCTCCTGCGGTCCTGATGTCCGGCAGCAGGCATTGAAAAATGCTGAAGGGTCAATGAATATAGGGCATGCATATCTGATATCAGGTGATTACACAGCAGGACTTGGAAAACTTCTTGAAGCTGAAAAAGTTATCCATGACGACCCCTATCTTGAAAATGACCTGGGACTTGCTTTCATGGCTAAGGAGAGATTTGCCCTTGCAGCAAAACATTTCCAGCTTGCAGTAAAACTGAAACCGGACTATATCCC
The DNA here is from genome assembly GCA_015493575.1 of Desulfobacteraceae bacterium. Taxonomy (GTDB): domain Bacteria; phylum Desulfobacterota; class Desulfobacteria; order Desulfobacterales; family Desulfobacteraceae; genus WGCX01. Next base: position 3,370 of record WGCX01000080.1, read on the forward strand.
TGCAAGGAACAACCTTGGAACAGCTTATATGGAACAAAAAAAATGGGATTCTGCAATAGCATGTTTTAAGGCAATTTCCGGAAATCTACTCTATGCGACACCCCATTATCCCCTTTCCAATATGGGATGGGCATATATTGAAAAAAAAGAATATCGTCTTGCAGAAAAAAATTTTTCCAAAGCTTTAAAGCTAAGTCCGGAATTTACACAGGCGATACACGGGCTTGCCACGGTTTATATAAAAACTGGCAAGGGTTATCATGCAGTTAATTTTCTTAATCGAAAAATTAAAAAGAAACCCGGTGCTGTCATCCTTCGTGCTGACCTTGCAAAAGCCTATGAGATGGTTCATCAATTCTCGGATGCAGAAAGATCATGGCAAACCGTTATCAAACTTGCTCCCGGATCAGGCCCTGCACAAGAAGCAGAAGTCCATATCGATAAGCTTCGCTCCATGCAGTAAATAATACTTTCGGAGTAAGGGAACTTCCAAAAAATCCATAAGAATTCACAACATCACTTCTGTTTAACCTGTTGAAGCTGAACAATTGATGGAGTGATAAATATGAGAAGCTCGTTCTTGTTATCACTTTTAGTTGTAGAACTAAACAGCCTTCCAAGGCCGGGAATGTGGGAGAGAACCGGAAAACCTGTTTTACTATGATTTATGGTTGCCTTGGTAATTCCTCCTATGACTATTGTGTCACCATCATTTATAAGAAGTTCTGTATCCGCTTCATTTGTTGACAAAGAGGGCACTCCATTGGTAATTGAAGCAACATCATCCTTTGTCAGATGAACACGCATGGCAATCCGTTTATCCGGCGTAACATGGGGGGTGACTTCAAGAAGCAGATCAATATCCTTAAATTTTACGGAAGAGCCCCCGCTGTCATCCCTTTCAAGATAGGGATACTGCATGCCCTGCTTGATTTTTGCTTTTTTATTATCAAGGGTAAGAATTTTTGGAGAAGAAATGATCTTCACATCTCCCTTGACTTCAGATGCACTGAGAGTTGCGTCAAGAACAAAAGGTGTTCCTGTAATATGGCTGAATGAATACCCGATGGATGAACTGCTTGCAACAGGATAATTCATGGCAAGATCGAATCCGTAGTTTCCGCCGGCTCCATCGGTGCCACCACCGAACACCCTTGCACCACTGTCTTTGGTCTTACTTGCCAATGACCAGTCTATACCAAGCAGTTTTGAAAAATTTTTGCTAACCTCAACGATCCTTGCAGCTATCATTATCTGGGGGGTCACCTTGTCAAGCTTGTGTATTATTTCCTTTGCCTGGTCAATCTTTGCCTTTACATCGGTCATAATTATCATGTTTGTCCTGGAATCAACACTTAAGAGCCCCCTTTTTGGAGTTAAAATTTTTTTAAGGTGGGGTTCTATATCTGATTTGGCATTTGAATAATTAATGGGAATATACTCTGTCACAAGCGGCTCCAGACTTTTTTTCTGATCAAGCTCATGCTTGCGGGCCTCAAACTCAGCCTGTTTAAACGCCTCTTCCTGCTTTAAGGTTTTACGGGTGGCAATACGTATAATGGAGCCTTCTTCCACCATACCAAGGTTGTTCATTTTCAATACAAGATCAAGGACCTGATCCCAGGGTACCGGCTTATCAAGGGAAAGGGTTACATTACCTGTCACATCCTTATCCACAGCAAGATTCTTCTGACTGACACCTGCGATGATTCTAAAAACATTTTTAATATCGGTTTCAAAAAAATCAACCCTGATTTTCTCCCCTGTATAGACTTTCTTCTGCTGGAGAAGATTCTCTTGATTTTGTTCTGCACCCTTTTTATTTTGAGATTCACCATTGATCCCGTTCAAAGCGTTGCTGATTTTTGACAGCTTCACAGGCTTCTGCCCGGCATTACCGTTTTTGAATATTTTTTCTGCTTTGGTGAACTTAAGAGGAGAAATGGAGGACGGATCAAATGACAATAAAAGCCCGGCGCTGTTCCTTGCAATACGATATGGAACAGCCTCACGCATTTCAATGATTATATGGGAACTTTTCTCTCCTTTTTTCCTCTGAACAGGAAGTATCCTGTTTACAGCCGACCTGAAATACTCTGTAAGAAATGGACGCTGCCGGTATTTTGGAATATCAGTATTATAAAGATTTAAAATTAATTTATTTTTATTTTTTTCTCTGAAAATATCATATTTCACGGGAACAGACGTCTTAATACTTATCTGTGACCCTCCGTCCTCCTTTGCAGTAAAAGCGAGACCCGTTAACCTGGAGCGGGCACCGGAAATTTCAACAGGACTTGAATAATGAGATTCCTTTTTTTGATCTTCAATAACATTCCCATGATTCTCAGTACTCTGTTCATTAAATTGCTGTTTCTCACTGACATTAGCGATTTTATTGTAAACCAGAATTTTAAGGTCAGAATTTTCAGTACTGACTTCATAATCAAGGTTCTGTTTTAAAAGTATCACAACTTTTGCGTTAATTTTTTTTCTGCCTGCATAGGAAACTGCAATGGAACTGATACTTTCCTGTTCAGGAAGGTTCCCCACACTGCAGTCATCAATTCCCGTTTCCGGCAGAAAAATTGTTATTCCAAGGGGAAAAGACTGCTTAACAGAAGTATAAATCAATTTTTCATTGCCTTTAATCAGCACTTCAATTCTGTCAGGACCTGGCAGGATATCAATTGATTTAATTTTTCTTGCAACTTTTTTTTCTACCCTTCCCTGTGCCTTTATATCATCAGGTCCGGCATTTTTTAAGGTGTGGTCTCCCTGTACACTACTTACGCATCCTGAGAAAAAAAATGAGATAACCAAAAGACATATAATTATATATATGAATTTATATGCCAATGTTCTTTGTTTTATTAAATAATGAAACATATCATCAATCCCCATTATCCGGTTTATTCAATTTCAACACCTCGGAACGTATAACAGACTCACCTTTATAATTCTTTACATTCTCTTTGACAATAACTCTGTCATTATCAATCTTTACCACTCTGCCGCCATTTTTACCTATATATGTCCCGATTCTGATTGTATAGCCCTTGCGTGTGGAATCCTCAACCATTGCAATATTTCCGGATGCAGCCGTTACAACTGCAACAAGTCTTATCTGACTGAAGTCAAATTTTTCAAGCGGAGTAAGAATACGCCTTGGTTTTGTCTGTGCTCTTGAATTTAAGGATGCCTTTTTATGATCATTGCTTATAAGTGGCGCAAAAGGATCCACCTTCCCCTCGGAAGTATATAAATTTTGTTTTTTATTTGATTTAAGCCCGGTTTGCTTCCCAATGGAAGTGACATCAATTTTCTTTTTACCATTGTTTAATATTTTTGCTGTTTCATTTACCGGTTTTGATTGTTTTTTTAATACTTTGATTGTTTTCCCATGTTCAGCAGAAATTTTTCCGTAAACAACAGGTGATTTCGCCGGAGTTTTTTTTGTGGTGTTTTCTTTGCATGCAGGGAAAAACAGACAAACAGGAAGGAGAATAAAAACAACGATGGAAAAAAACGCATTAAATTTGCGTGCTATTTCATATAACCGCCATGAGGCGGATCTGAACTGCGTTACAGTGCCTCTCAACAAACATAGAAAGAGTATTTGTAACTTTGTCAGAAGTGAGCTCTTTCTTATAAACCGCCATGAGGCCGAGCTGAACTGCGCTGCTGTGCCTCTCAACGAACATAAAAAGAGCATTTGTAACTCTATCAAAAATGAGCTCTTTCTTATAAACCGCCATGAGGCAGATCTGAAC
>WGCX01000081.1 GCA_015493575.1 Desulfobacteraceae bacterium
ATATATAATGATGAAACATTCTTTGCAAGAATTAATCACAGATTTCAAGGATTTCAAGTTTTACCCAGCAAATTGTTCGTATGCTCTCGCTACATGTTCTTATAGAAAAAAGATCAAAATCAAATAGTTTTTTTAACATTTAATTTTAATCCTGCTTTTTTAATCAAATAATGAGAAAGCGGGATGTAATTGTTATGTTCAGTAAATATCCTTTTCTCAGGTGATTTTCAGAATGAATAGAAAAGTTAATTTAAGCCGCACAACAAAAGAAACAAAAATTAATATGGAACTTGATCTTGATGGTTCCGGAAAAGCTGATATTGTTACGGGCATTCCTTTTTTTGATCATATGCTTACACTGTTTACAGTGCATGGTTTTTTTGACCTTACCATAAAAGCTGCAGGAGATATTGAAGTTGATTTTCATCACACTGTTGAGGATACAGGTCTTGTGCTGGGGCAGGCTGTTTCAGATGCACTTGGAGACAGAAAGGGTATTGCAAGGTATGGTGCAGGCCAGGTGCCGATGGATGAAGCTTTTTCAAGGGTGAATGTCGATATGTCAAACAGACCTTTTCTTGTTTACAATATTCCTGAACCTGTCAGGTGCCGGGGTGATTTTGATGTCTGGCTTGCCAAAGAATTTTTCCGTGCGTTCAGCGTTAAATCAGGAATGAATCTTCATATCAATGCCGATTATGGTGAAAATGAACACCATATTATTGAATCCATTTTCAAGGCTCTTGGCAGGGCATTGAAAATGGCATGTTCCGTGGATAAGACAATTTCAGGAGTGCTTTCAAGCAAGGGTTCTCTCTAAATTCTGTTAACACATAATCAAGGGATATAAATTTTAATCTCCTTTAAATAACCGCCATGAGGCGGATCTGGACTTGGCCCGGATTTACCTCACAACAAAAATGAAATGAATGTAATCGGTTACATTCTATTTCTTATAAAAAAAATATAAGGCAAACTAATTATGTTAATAATACCTGCCGTTGATATAAAACAGGGCAGATGCGTTCGTCTTCTTCAGGGGCGTATGGATGCTGAGACATGTTTTTCCGATGAACCCTGGCAGATGGCCTTAAAATGGGAAAATCAGGGTGCGGAACTTATACATCTTGTTGATCTTGACGGAGCCGTTGAAAAAAAAGTTAAAAATCTTGATGCCATTAAAAAAATTATAACTGAGGTAAAGGCCCCAGTCCAGGTGGGTGGTGGAATACGATCTGCAGAAACAGTTGAAATGTATCTTGATCTTGGTGTGTCAAGGGTGATTATTGGAAGTGAGGCTCTTTATAATCCGGAATTTGTCAGGGATGTATGCAAAAAATTTCCAGGGCGGATTGTCGTGGCCATAGATGCCAGGGATGGCCTTGTGGCTGTTGAGGGGTGGACTGAAACTTCAGAAACAAAAGCTGTTGATCTGGCAAAGAAATTCGAACAGACCGGGGTTGCTGCAATTAATTTTACAGATATTTCCAGGGACGGAATGCAGACAGGACCCAATATAATTGAGACGGAAAAACTTGCAGAAGCCGTAAATATCCCGGTTGTAGCTTCAGGAGGAGTTTCTTCCATTAAAGATATAGAAAACCTTTTACCCCTTGAAAAAAAGGGGGTTACAGGTGTTATTACAGGCAAGGCTCTTTATGAAAAAGCCCTTGACCTGAAAGAAGCAATAAAGATTTCAAAACATCATTAAGTATGTATATTCCTGAGAATAAAATTTCGGAAATATTAAATGCCTGTGATATTGTTGATGTGATATCAGAATCTGTAATTCTGAAAAAATCCGGGAAGAATTATTTTGGGCTATGCCCTTTTCATTCTGAAAAAACCCCTTCATTTTCAGTGAGTCCTCAAAAGCAGATTTTTCATTGTTTCGGGTGTGGTGCAGGTGGAAATGTTTTTTCATTTTTAATGAAACACCATGGTATTTCTTTTCCCGAAGCAGTTAAAATGGCTGCAAGAAGATGTTCCATTGAGATCAAAGACGTATCCATGTCGCCTGGAGCAAAAAAAAGGCTGGAAACAAGGGAGGGGCTTTTCAGGCTGAACCGCAGAGTAATGGAATTTTATTCGGAATGTCTTCAGAAAAGCAGCCATGCATCAGGGGCAAGAAAATATCTTGAAAACCGGGGCATAAACAGTGAGATACAGGATCAGTTTTGTCTCGGTTATGCCATGGACAGATGGGACAGCCTGGTAAATTTTTTCAGGAGTATAAAACTTGGCAGGAATTTGGCTGCGGCATCTGGTCTTGTTTTAAAGAAAAAACAGGGCAATGGCTATTATGACAGGTTCAGGCAGAGAATAATTTTTCCAATCATTGATGTGAACATGCAGGTTGCAGGGTTCGGAGGAAGAGTTATGGATGATTCTATGCCGAAATATCTTAATTCTCCTGAAACACCTGTGTACAGCAAAAGCAGGATACTCTACGGACTTCATCTCTCAAAACAGCACTGCAGAAGGGAAAATTCTGTTTTTATTGTTGAAGGCTATTTTGATTTTCTTTCACTTTATCAAAACGGCGTAAAAAATACCGTGGCAAGTCTCGGAACAGCCCTTACCTCGGAGCATGTCCGACTTTTAAAGGGCTATGCTTCAAAAATGATTCTGGTGTTTGATTCGGATAATGCAGGTATCAATGCTGCCAAAAGGAGCATCACAACATTTGTAAAACATGGGATTGATGTCAGAATTCTGGTCCTTCCCAAAGGAGATGATCCGGATTCCTTTATACGTAAATATGGAAAAGAGGAATTTAAAAAAGCTGCGGACAAATCGATGTCCATCATGAATTTTTTAAGCAATACTGCAATAAAGAAATACGGCCTTTCCATTGAGGGAAGAATAAACATTCTTGATGAAATGAAATTTCATCTTGCCGGTGTGGAGGACAGTGCTGCAAGGTCTCTGTACGTAAGGGAACTTTCCGAGATACTTGGCATTGATGAGAAAGCGGTTCTTGAAAAAGTGCGCCATGCCGTTGAAAAAAAAGGTAGCAGGCTACCTTTTCAACCAACTGAAACACAGGATAAAACATCTGATCCTGCAATGAAGATGGGAAAACAACCTGAATCTGACAGAAGAGAAATGCAGATACTTTCCCTTATGCTTCAGTACAGTGAAATCAGAGCCGAAATAAAGTCAAGAAGCATTCTTGATTTTTTTTATTCAGACAGATTAAAAAAAATAGGAAAGCTCATGGAATCAATTCAATGCCCTGAAGAAACTTTTATAGTTAATGTTATGTCTGGCGCAGAAAACGATGAAGACCGCAAATTAATTGCATCCCTTGCAATGACTGAAATACCTTATACCCATCGTCTTATGGAAAAATCTTTTGCGCTCATGGACAGGATTGTAAAAGTAAGGAACAGGACAGAGAAATTTCTTGCAAATAAAATAAGACAAGCAGAACAAAACGGCAATTTTGATCTTCCCCTGGAACTCCTTGAAAAGCGGCAGAGGGAAATCAGGAAAATGCACGGTTATGAATAATATTTATAGATTAAAAAGATTTAAATATATAAAGCCTTTGGGAGGCGTTATTTATGGCAGCAAAATCGGTTGAACCCATGGAAAATAAAATTGTTTCCAGGGAAAAATTACAGGAACTGATCGAAAGAGGGAAAAAACAGGGGGAAGTTTCCTATGCCGAAATTAATGAAGTCATTCCCGATGATTTAATGTCTTCGGATCAGATTGATGATATAGTGGTGATGTTTAATGAGTTGGGCATAAGGCTTGTAAATATGGAAAAAGAGAAAAAGAAGGCCGGAAAACCGGTAAAAAGCCCGGATAAAAAGAATAAAAAATCAATTGAGACCACGACAGATACCGTAAAAACGGTGGATGATACAGCTGCCTTGGAAGATAAGAAAATTAATAAAGATAAAAAAAATAAGGGGAAAATTGTTCCTCCAAAAATTGTTTCCGGTGATATGGAATTTGGAACCGTAACGGACCCCGTGAAAATGTATTTGCGGGAAATGGGTATGGTGACCCTTTTGACAAGGGAAGGTGAGATAGAAATTGCAAAAAAGATAGAGAAAGGTGAGCATGAAGTTTTAAAAGAGATGCTTGCAAGCCCCATAGCAGTTGGAAAACTCCTTGTATTCGGAAACAGAATGAAGAGACACAGGGAAAGACTGGACACCAGGGGGATGCGTTCACGGCATATTTTAAGGGACGTAAATGATGGGGATGGAAGTGCTGACGAATCTTCAAAGCTGGATCTTTTCCTTGATTCCTTAGTTACCATAAAGGAACTTTATCTTGAGATCCTTAAAAAACAGGACATGCTTTTATCAGGTGAGCTTGATCAATTATCTGCAGAGAAAATTAAAACGGAGATACAGGACAGAAACGACAAGATATTTGATCTGCTTAAAAGATGGCGTTTTGAAAAAGGTGTGATAAGCGGTATTGAAAAAGCCATCAGAAATAATATTAAATGGTTTGAAGCCATGGACAGTCTGTTAACGAGATGCGCAGCTGTCTTTAATGCAGATAAAGATGATATGATAAAAGAGCTTGCTGATCCTGAAGGCTTTGTTGCATGGGCTGTGAAAAATTCTAATATAACAACGGAACGGGCAGGTCTTCTATTTAATGATCTTTCTGCAATTTTAAATCAGATTCAGGATAAGAAAAATACAATCAAAGGCGATGAAGAAAGTTTAAGAAAAATCATAAAAGGTGTTGATAAAGGCAGACTGATGGCAAAACTTGCAAAAGGTGAGCTTGTCAGGGCCAATCTGAGGCTTGTTGTGAGTATTGCCAAGAAGTACACTAACCGGGGGCTTCAGTTTCTTGATCTTATCCAGGAGGGAAATATCGGTCTTATGAAGGCCGTGGATAAATTTGAATACAGGCGTGGATACAAGTTCAGTACATATGCAACATGGTGGATAAGACAGGCCATTACAAGGGCAATTGCCGATCAGGCAAGGACCATACGTATTCCGGTTCATATGATAGAAACAATAAATAAACTGATCAGGACATCAAGATACCTTGTACAGGAAATGGGCAAGGAACCGTCTCCCGAGGAAATTGCAGAGAAAATGGAGATACCCCTTGACAAAGTACGCCGTGTGCTGAAAATAGCAAGGGAGCCGATTTCCCTTGAAACTCCCATAGGAGAGGAGGAAGACAGTCATCTTGGAGATTTTATTCAGGACAGGAAATTTTCTCTTCCGTCTGAGGCAGCCATTAATTTAAACCTTGCAGAGCAGACCCGTAAAGTTCTTGCCACGTTGACTCCAAGGGAAGAAAAAGTTCTGCGTATGAGGTTTGGAATAGGTGAAAAGGCTGACCATACCCTTGAGGAAGTGGGTAAGGATTTTACAGTGACAAGGGAGAGGATACGTCAGATTGAGGCAAAAGCGCTGAGAAAGCTGCGGCATCCCACGAGAAGCAGGAAATTAAAAAGCTTTATTGAAATTTAATTCTTGACATTCCCGTGGAAAGATATATACTTCCAAAGTTTGTTTAATGAGTGAGGGCCCATAGCTCAGTTTGGCAGAGCCACCGGCTCATAACCGGTCGGTCCCTGGTTCGATCCCAGGTGGGCCCACCATTAAGCATCATTGTAGTTTTTTAAAATTAAGCAGGATGTATAAACGTTATATGAATGTGTATTACAAGAAGGTTTTGTCAGGTTATAAAAGAGCGTGGTTAAATACTACCACGCTCTTTTTGTTTTCAGACGGAGGCTTATTTCCATGGGAATAAAGGCTACAGCCGGAACATTGATGGATCTGATAAACAAAATTGCCCCTTTTTACCTTGCAGAAGACTGGGATAATTCAGGTCTTCAGGCAGGTGATCTTTCATGGCCCGTTAAAAAAGTAATGATAGCCCTTGATGTATCGGAAGATGTGATGGAATCTGCTGAAAAATGGGGCGCAGACCTTGTATTAAGTCATCACCCCCTTATGTTCAGGTCTGTAAAATGTGTTGATTTTGGAACCATACAGGGAAAAATTATTTTAAGGGCTGCCCTGGGGAAAATATCAATAATTTCTGCCCATACCAATTTTGACAAGGCTGATAAAGGGCTTAATGATTTTTTTGCAGATCTCATAGGACTCTCCGATATTGTTAATTTATACGAAGAAGTGTCAGACAGAAAGGATCAGGGCATTTATCCGGGCATAGGCAGAAAGGGTAAGCTTGTTTCTCCCATGAATCTGACATCCTTTGCTGTGCAGATTAAAGAGAGGCTTGGTATTAAAAATTTGAGAGTTACAGGGAATGGAAAACTTCCAATAAAAAACGTTGCAGTATGTACCGGCAGCGGGGGTTCTCTTCTCGATGTTTTTTTGAAATCAGGTGCAGATGTTTTTGTTACCGGAGATATCAAATATCACGAGGCAAGGGATATTGAACAGGCGGGACTTGGACTGATTGATGTGGGACATTTTTCATCTGAGCATATTGGTGTGGATCTGCTTGCCAAGAGACTTGAGTCTTCTGCAGAAGATGCCGGAATCGATATTGAAATCAGAAAATTTGAAAGTGACCGGGATCCTTTCAGAATTATTTAACTGCCATGAGGCAGATCTGGTGTCTTTCCGGACCGCCTCTCAATAAATATGGGGCAGAAGGTGCGAAGTCAACTCTTATTCTGAAAGGAATTTTACAGGAGTTTCATAAAAAAATAAAGAAAGATGATAAGGTAAATATAATGCTGAATATTACAAAGGAAGATATAGATGTTCTGTTGAAACTTCAGAAAGCCCAGACAGAAACGGTTCACATTGACACTTTCTTAAGCGAAACTGCCGGAGAGAAATCAGCGCTTGACTCCAGGCTTGCTGAATTTGAGACCTCTTTAAATAAACATAAAAAAGAGTTTGAAAAGGCAGGAAAAGACTGCAGGGAAACTGAAGCTGAAATCCTGGTGAATGAGCAGCGCATAAAAACGAGCAGTGAACGCTTAAAACAGGTGAAGACCAACAGGGAATACCAGGCTCTTCAGCGTGAGATCGATGACGGTAAAAAGAGGAAGGAAGAGCTTGAGACCCTTCTTCTAAAATATCTTGAACAGCAGGAAAGTGCAGATAAAATTTTTAAAGAGCAGCAGGCTGATTTTGACCAGCTTGCTGAAAAAATCAGGTCTGATAAAGAGAATATAGATAAAAAAAGTTCAAGCCACATAAAACTTCTTAAAAAATATAGAACTCAAAAGGAAACCATTGGAAAAGATCTTGACCCTGAACTTTTAAAATTGTTTAATGAGATTGCAGAGTCCAATGGAGGGCTTGTGGTGGCCCCGGTTAAAGATGAAGTCTGCATGGGTTGTTTTATGAATATTCCACCCCAGCTCTATATAGAGGTCCTTCGAGGTAGATCTCTTGTCATGTGTCCCCAGTGCAACAGGATTCTGTACCATGCCGATGAAGAATAAAAACCGATAAAAAAATCTGATTTACTGAGGATCGGAAATTTTATAAGTTGAACGAGATTGCTTGTCTTCTTTTCCCATCTCCTTCGTTGCATCAAAGGCAAAAATACGTTGAGTATGCAACCTTTAATGCGCCTTGTACATGTGGTAAGAATTCTGCGCTATTTCTGTTCAACTTATTTCATCTCCGGTCCTAAAGATGAAAATTTAAATACGGTCGGACCAGATCAGATGATCGCGGAATTGCTTTTATTGCTTATTTCGAGGAAAGTCCGAACACCACAGGGCAGGACGCTCCATAACGTGGAGTCGCGGTGACGTGAAGGAAAGTGCAGCAGAGAACAGACCGCCATGAATTTTTTTAAAATTTCGTGGTAAGGGTGAAACGGTGCGGTAAGAGCGCACCAGTTTTCCGGGTGACCGGGAAAGCTTGGTAAACCCCGTCCGGTGCAAGACCAAATAGGGAAGCTTTTTTTAAGGATTGCCCGTCCATTGCTTCCGGGTAGGTCGCATGAGGTGAATTTTAATATTTACCCTGAAGATGAATGATCATCGCCCTGATATCGGGTAACTGGTATCCCATGGGAACAGGATTCGGCTTACGAGCTGATCCGGCCGTATTTTTTTGTCAACCGAGATCGGTTTTATGACCGTGATTATTGGGGCAGCAAAGCCTGTCTCTTTTAGAATGAGGAAATAATTCATGCTTATTATTGAAGAACTTAAAGTGGAAGTCGGGGGAAAGGAAATACTCCAGGATGTCAATCTTCATGTTCCTCCGGGAGAAACTCATATTTTGTTCGGGCCCAATGGATCGGGAAAGACCACATTGATGATGACCATCATGGGTTTTTCAGAGTACAGTGTAACAAGGGGGAAAATCATTTTTAAAGGTGTAGATGTTACTTATATGCCGGTACATGAAAGGGCAAGGCTTGGTATTGGTATCATGTTTCAACGTCCCCCGACCATAAACGGCCTGTCAAGCCGCCATATGGTTGAAATCTGTGCCGGTGACAGAAAAGTTGATATCGATAAATTATCGGACCAGCTTCAGTTCAAAGGATTTCTTGAAAGGGATGTTAACAGCAACCTTTCAGGAGGTGAAATCAAGCGTTCCGAACTCCTTCAGCTTGCAGCTCAGCAGCCTGATATGCTTTTACTTGATGAGCCCGGCTCCGGGGTTGACCTTGAATCCATTGCTATTCTCGGAGATACGATAAATTCCCTTTTAAATCGTGGTGTGCAGAAACAGCCCTCATGCCAGAAAGCCATTATCGATGAAAAACCAAAGTCAGCACTTGTAATCACCCATACAGGGCATATATTGGATTATATTACTGCTGACAGAGGCCAGGTTCTTTACCACGGCCAGCTCAGATGCTCAAGAAATGCAAGGGAAATTCTTAAATGGATCCGGGAATACGGATATGAGGAGTGTGTAGGATGCTCAGTATAAAAGACAATGAAATTACAGGAAACAAACAAACCGGTATAGATTTAACCTGTTATTCAACCGAGGATGACGGCTACGATTATGTGAATGATCTTAGCTGCATTGATGAAGCGGACTCTGAAGAATTTGCAAGGGTTGGCCTTGAAACGGATGATTCATTAAGATCCGGAACTTTTATTCAGAAAGATAATTCCATTGTTCACTGCCAGAAGATGACCAAAGGAGTTGAAATTAAGGGGATGGCAAGTGCTGTCAAGGAGTTTCCATGGCTTGAAAAATATATGTGGAGTCTTATAACTCCTGAAAAGGATGAATTTACAAGATCTGTGAATAACAGCTTGCTGCAGGGGCTTTTTATAAGGGTGGAAAAGGGCGTTAAACCGGAAAAACCTCTCCAGGCCTGTTTTAATATTGCAAAGAACGGATTTTCCCAGAATGTTCATAATATTATAATTGCAGAGGAAAATTCGGAAATTCACATTATAGCGGGTTGTTCCACATCGGATCATGTTCAGTCAGGACTGCATATAGGGCTTTCTGAATTTTTTGTTAAAAAAGGGGCAACCCTGAAATATACAATGATCCACGACTGGGGTGAAAATATCTGTGTAAGACCGAGAACTGCCGTGCATGTGGAAGAAGGCGGGGTTTTTGTATCCAATTATATATCTTTAAAACCGGTAGGTTCCTTAGAATCAAATCCTGTCACCATACTTGAAAAAAATGCAACGGCCAACTTTAACAGCGTACTTGTGGCAGGTAAGGATTCCTATATGGATGTGGGCTCCATTGTTGAACTTAACGGGCCCGGGGCAAGGGCTGAAATAATATCAAGGGCAATTGCTGCAGGCGGTACAATTATTTCAAGGGGGCATATAAAGGGAAATGTCAAGGGTGTCAAAGGGCATCTTGAATGCAAGGGGCTTATTTTAAAGGACGGGCTCCTCCATGCAATTCCGGAACTTTCAGGATGTACCCCTGGAGTTGAAATGTCCCATGAAGCAGCTGTGGGTAAAATAGATAAAAGGGAAATTGAATATCTCATGGCAAGGGGTCTTGATGAAAATGAGGCTGTTTCAACCATTGTAAGGGGATTTCTAAATGTTGAGATTGACGGGCTTCCCCCTGAACTTGCAGCTACAATAGACAGGGCTGTCAAGGAAACCGAGCAGGACATGATGTAGGATAAAGAGATAATATTCATGACCATTTTTCAGGGAATATCATTTAAAGAAAAAGCAGCCCTTTTGTCTTTTGAATATCTCAGATGCATCAGGTATGTGGATGAAATTGATCTGACAGACAGCTTTCTGACAAAAAAGCTCTACTCCAAACTCATCGCATCCTCACAGCTGCTTGAGGATTTCCTTGATTTCCATGGTGCTAAAAATAACAGGACCTGGATTTTTTACAGGGAACTTACCGCTGCCATACGTCATCTTTCCCTTGCCGGATATTCCCAGAAACATATCTTAAACCGCCTGAAGTTTTATGATCTCGGTGATATCAAATCCTTTACCTATGAATCCCGTGATACCCTGAGGATGATCCAGGATTCCATAAAATTTTCTTCTCCCATTATTTTAGATGAAGCAGAACGCCTCAGCATCAAAGTTCCGGAAACCGGATATGATAATAATTTTTTTCCACAGATTGTGACAGATGAACAATTAGAACATAATATTGATGATCATGAAAATAAATTCCAGCAGCAGCAGAAAATTACCAGTATTGCCAGTGATTTTCTTGAGCTTGTCAATGATTTTGAAAAGTTTTCCTTTTATGAGAGATATGACAGCATAAAAATAAGAGAGCTTGTCCCTGAAAAAGTTAATGAGGTCGAGATAAGGCGTTTTGAAATGCTTCTCCATAACCTCCAGTCAAGTTTTGATTCCTATGTCATACATGGGGGTTTCAAACTCGGTAACATAAAACTTAAACAATTGAGAAGTCATCTTTCGATCACTTTTCATCTCCTCCAGGCAATGGGAAGGCTGCTGCATTTTTATGAAAGGCATCTCCACGGTATAGAATACAAGGATCAGTATAAAAGTGTCAGTGAATCTCTGTCCGAATTAATTGATCCCGATGTCCTGCTTGACAGGGCTGTAAATTACGGCCTTTTTTATGCAGGTCGTTTCTTGTCTTCAGGGAAAAGACTTGCATCTGACATTTTAAATGAAAATATTGAGCGTTCTTCCATCGTTGTTGGTATCCCGGAAGAAAGGGGCTTTCACAGCAGGCCTAGCCTGCTTGTTGCTAAAATTGTCCAGCATTATGGTGGTGAGGTTGAACTGTGCGTGGGGGAAGATAAATTTGATGCTGCAAGTGTCCTTGATATTCAGTGGGCAGGCGGTAAAATAAAAAAAGAAAATATTAAAAAAGTTATGTTCAAAGGTGACTCCAGAGCCCTTGCCGATCTTGAAATCCTTGCGGGTGTTAATTATGGTGAGGACTCCATGGGAAAGGGGATTCCTCTTCCTTCAGAATTATCATACCTCAGGTAACTTAATGGCCTGCTTTTTAAAAAATTTACATCCTGTTTATTTTTTTACGCTCATATTCTGCTTTGTACAGATTGAGAGCTTCTCAAAAAGCCCACCCCGGGAGCAGTTCAGATCGGCCTCATGGCCGTTATACAGGAATTGAACAGGATCATTGGACATCTAAGTGTATTACAATAAAGGGAGAGTATTATTTTTTCAGGAAAAGAAATTTTTGCCTTGATTGTTGCTGGCGGTAAGGGCTTGAGAATGGGTTCAAAAATTAAAAAACAATATATGAAATATGCAGGTTTTCCGGTCCTTGTTCATACATTGAAAAATTTTGCCTCTTTTCCAATGATTGATGGGATTATTCTTGTCGTTCCTGAAGAAGATATGGCATTTTGTCATGATAATATTTTAGTGCCCCATGGTCTTGATTTACAGGTCTCCATGGTTAAAGGCGGACGAGAGCGCCATGATTCAGTCAAAAACGGGTTGCTGGAAGTAAAAAAGCAAGCGTCTTTTTCCAGGAACGTGCTTGTCATGATCCATGACGGGGTCAGGCCATTTGCAGATCATTTATTAATGAAAAGATGTATAACAGGAGCAATTGAACACCAGGGGGCATGTGTCCCCGCCGTACCAGTTCATGATACTTTAAAGAAAACAGATCGCCATGGTTTTGTTTTAAAAACAGTGGCAAGGTATCATCTCCATCAGGTTCAGACTCCCCAGGTGTTTGACCTTGATCTCATAATCGGCGCATATGACCATGCTGAAAAAAATAATTTTTCAGGCACAGATGACGCGTCGTTTGTGGAAAATGCAGGTAAAAGGGTTTTCATGACAAGGGGATCAAAAAAAAATATTAAAATCACAACCCGTGAAGATTTTTACCTTGCAGATGCTTTTCATGCCTGCTTAGGATCGAAAATTTTATAAGTTGAACGAGATTGCTTGTCTTCCGGCCCATCTACTTCGTTGCATCAAAGGCCGAATACGTTGAGTATGCAACCTTTAATGCGCCTTGTACATGGGCCGGAATCCTGCGCTATTTCTGTTCAACTTATTTCATCTCCGATCCTTAGAACCCCGGGCGTAATTCTGACGGGCCGGTTTTTATCAAAGGCGGACCGGTCAATCCGGCCAGGCCTCCTGGCCGATATATGAAAATTGGGCATCCTTCATTTGTCAGTTTGCACTTTTATCTATTGTATAGAGTCAAAATCAGGTCAATACTGCATTGTCGAAGTTCTTTTTACAAAAAAAGTGTAAACTACTTTTGAATCATTATGAAGGATGCCGAAAATTGCAGGAGATTTATATTTGTAATGAGGGCTCTTCTTTTATCTGCAGGTCTTGGTACAAGACTTAAGCCTTTAACGGACTCAATTCCAAAATGTCTTGTTCCTGTAAGAGGTAAACCTTTAATGGAATATTGGCTTGATATGCTGTGCAGCGCACATATTGTACCTGTGCTGATAAATCTCCATTATTTTGTCCGGCAGGTGGAAAATTTTATAAAAACAAGCCCTTATGAAAAATATATAAGTACGGTATATGAAAAAAAATTGCTTGGAACAGGCGGAACCCTTCTTAAGAACCGTAATTTTTTTATTGAGGAGTCAATTCTTTTAATCCATTGTGACAATCTATCTGTTTTTGACATTAATGCGTTTATTGCCGCCCATGATTCACGTCCTTCAGGGTGTGAAATCACCATGATGACTTTTGATTCTGACAGCCCTGAAACCTGTGGTATTGTTGAACTTGATAAGGATAATATTGTTTGCGGCTTCCATGAAAAAGTGCTTAATCCGCCTGGGAAACTTGCCAACGGTGCTGTTTATATTATTGAATCCACTGTATTTGATTTCCTCTCAAACCTTGGAAAGGATGAAATAGATTTCAGTACAGAGGTCCTGCCCCATTACCTTGGGAAAATATATACTTTCCATAATTCTGTATATCATCGTGATATCGGGACCGTTGAAAGTTATAAAAAAGCTGAAATTGAATTTCCAGGTATTATCTGAAAAATACTATTCAGATAAAATATTTTTTTTCTGATATTGTAAATCTTAAAAACTGTTTTACCTTAATTAATTAAAATTTATAAATTTTAAAAATATCAGAAAAAAAAATTATGATACACAATAAAAATATGCAAATAGAAAGATAAATAAAAGGAGTTTAAATGGCCGAGACCGACATAGACGATCTTATCGAAATTATTGAAAGAGAGGATGATATTGATAATATACCAACAACTCTTCCCATGATGCCGGTAAGGGATGTTGTTATTTTTGTTGATATGCTCCTGCCCCTTTTTGTGGGGCGTAAAAAATCCACCAAAGCAGTTGAAGAAACCCTGAATACGGATCAATATCTTTTTCTTTCAACACAGAAAGATTCAGAGATAGAAAATCCGACATCGGATGATCTGTATGAGACAGGTACAATAGGCAGGATTCAAAAAATGCTTAAACTGCCTGATGGGCGGGTGAAAGCCCTTGTGCAGGGAATAGCCAAAGCAAAGATTGTAAAGTATTTAAAAAAACGTTCATGGTTCCAGGTTAAAATAGAGATTATCCAGGATATAGAGCTTGAAGAGATCAATATTGAAGTTGAAGCTCTCATGAGAAATGTAAGGGAGAGCAGTGAAAAAATTCTCGCACTCAGGGGTGAGATGTCAAGTGATGTGGGACATCTTCTTGAGCATATTGAATCTCCGGGAAAACTTGCAGATCTTGTTGCATCCAATCTGAGGCTTAAGGTGGAAGATGCCCAGATCCTGCTTGAAACCATTGATCCTGTACAACGGTTAATGACGGTCAATGATCTTTTAACAAGAGAGGTTGAACTTTCCACGGTTCAGGCAAAAATACAGACAGACGTAAGAGATGAAATAACAAAAAGTCAGCGTGATTTTTTTCTAAGGGAGCAGGTCAGGGCAATTCATCGGGAGCTTGGGGAAAGCGATGATAAATTTGCTGAAATAGAAGAGTATAAAAAGAAGATAAAAAAGGCCAAAATTCCTGAGAAATATGAAAAAGAAGCTTTTAAGCAGCTCAAGAGAATGGAACAGATGCACTATGACTCTTCAGAGGCATCAGTTATAAGAACTTACCTTGACTGCATTGTGGAAATGCCCTGGAGTAAATCCACAAAAGATTTTCTTGATATTAAAAAATCAGCAGCTATTCTTGATAAAAATCATTATGGATTAAATAAGGTTAAAGAGAGAATACTTGAATATTTAAGTGTCCGTAAGCTTAATCCGAAAATGAAGGGACAGATCCTCTGCTTTGCAGGACCTCCAGGTGTCGGGAAAACTTCCCTTGGCCGTGCCATTGCCAAGGCAATGAAGCGTAAATTCATCAGAATTTCCCTTGGTGGTATTCGTGATGAGGCAGAGATACGCGGTCACAGAAGAACCTATATAGGAGCAATGCCCGGCAGAATTCTTCAGAGTTTAAGACAGTGCGGTACAAACAATCCGGTTTTCATGTTAGATGAAATAGATAAACTTGGCAGTGATTTCAGGGGGGATCCTTCATCTGCCCTGCTTGAGGCCCTTGATCCGGAACAGAATTCAGAGTTCAGTGATCATTATCTTAACATGCCCTTTGACCTGTCAAAGGTTTTATTCATTCTCACCGCTAATATGACTGACACAATTCCTTCTGCCCTGCTTGACAGGATGGAGGTGATTAGAATATCCGGTTATACAAGGGAAGAAAAAGACAAGATTGCCACAAAGCATCTTTTCCCAAGGCAGCTTAAGGAAAACGGACTTATAAGGCGGTCCGTCCATATCAGTCCCGGCGCCATGGCTTCCATTATTTCGGAATACACCCTTGAAGCAGGCGTGAGAAACCTTGAAAGAAATCTTGGTACAATTTGCCGGAAAATTGCAAGAAAGATAGCAGAAGGGAAAAAAGGGAAATTTTCCATTACAAAGCAGAACCTTGCTCAATATCTCGGACCTCCGAAATTCCTCACTGAACTTGACCAGGAGGAAAGTCAGGCAGGTCTTGTGACCGGTCTTGCCTGGACAGAGGTTGGTGGAGAAGTGCTGTACATAGAGGCCGCTCTGTTAAATGGAAAAGGCGAGCTTATCATAACAGGACAGATAGGCGATGTCATGCAGGAATCAGCAAGGGCTGCCTTAACCTATACAAAGGCAAATATGGACAGACTTGGTATTGAAAAGGAACAGTTTGAAAATACAGATATCCATATTCATGTTCCTGCAGGTGCCATACCAAAGGATGGACCTTCAGCAGGTATTTCAATGGCCACTGCAATTATTTCCGCATTAACAGGAAAAAAGGTAAATAATACCGTTGCCATGACAGGAGAAATATCATTGAGGGGAAGAGTTCTGCCCATTGGAGGATTAAAGGAAAAGGCTCTTGGTGCATTAAGGGCCGGGATAAAAACCATTATAATACCTGAGAAAAATGCCAAGGATCTTTATGAAATACCTGAAACGGTTAAAAAGAAAATTAAATTTATCTGTGTAAAGGATCTTGATCAGGTGCTTGATGTGGCGTTTAAACTGTCTGATGCCTGATTTTGATTAACTGCTATTAGGCAGATCTGGTGACTCTTAAACGGCCTCACAACGAAAAATGAAAGTTACACGCTGTTTCACGAAGACTTTCTTATAAAAAAAACTGTATGCTGCTTTCCGGAGAATTTTTATGAAAATAATCGCAGTGGATACTTCTGAAAAATCCTGCAGCACTGCCATTGTTGATGATGGAATTCCCATATGCGAAGAGTTTTATTCAAAGGGGAAAACCCATTCTGCTGTTTTGATGAGCATGGTTGATCATATGATAAATGCAAGGGCAGGGATCACAATGGATGAGATCGATGGGTTTGCCGTTGCAAAGGGCCCCGGAAGTTTTACAGGACTTCGTATCGGTATAAGTGTTGTAAAAGCTGTGGCCTATGCACTTTCAAAACCCGTGGCAGGGATATCAAGCTTAGACGGTATTGCCTGGCAGTTCTCCTGTTCATCTCTGCCTGTCTGCGTTATGATGGATGCAAAAAGGGGAGAGGTCTACACAGCGGTTTATTATTTTAAAGAAGGGCAGCTTGAGAAAAAGACAGAAGAGATGGCCATTGATCCTTTTAAGGCAAGCGGGATGGCAGGTAAAAATGTCCTGTTTGCAGGATCAGGAGCGGTTGCCTTCAGGGATGTTATTGTTGATAGTCTCGGTTCAGGAGCTGTTTTTGTCCCGGAATTTAATAACTATATCAGCGCTGCTGCCATAGCTTATGTTGCTTTTAAAAAACCTGAACTTTTTTCCTTTGATTTTTCTTCTGCTCTGCCCCTTTATCTCCGTTGCTCAGATGCAGAGATAAATTACAGGAAACAGGACGTAAACTGCTAAGCTTGCAGACTGCTGGCCTTTTGACCCATAATTTGCTGTAAGGCAGGTCATGGCCTGAATCTATATCGGCCGCATGGAGGTTTTAAGAAATATTCTCTGCAGTTTTGTTGACAATGACCGGCTTTTTTGATATTTTTATCCGTCTTAAGCCTGATTGACGTCAGTGTAGCTGTGGAAGTTCCCCTAAGGGCACGCATAAAATTATTTGGATTTTAAAATATGGATAGATCAAATTGGCCTGCAAAAGCTGATTTTCCCATTGCAAGGCCGGGGTTGTTTTATATATGCGGGGCATGTGTTGTTACAGCCCTGCTTTTTTTTATGGGCTGGGTTCTGCCTGCCATGGCAGCTTTTTTTATTACCCTGTTTGTCTGCTGGTTTTTCAGGGATCCTGACAGGAATATTCCTGAAGATGAAAACGTCATTGTCTCTCCTGCAGACGGAAAAATTTTACTTGTTGAAAATCTTGATAAAAATGATTTTACTGATGGACCCTGTATTAAAGTCAGTATTTTTATGAATGTGTTTAATGTCCATGTAAACCGTATCCCATTCACAGGTAAAATTATCAAAACGGAATATTTCCCCGGTAAATTTTTTAATGCATCCTTTGATAAATCTTCAAAGGATAATGAAAGAAATGCTCTTGTAATCAGTACAGATAAGGGTAAGTCCTATGCCGTGGTGCAGATTGCAGGGCTTATTGCAAGGCGCATTGTGTGCAGAACAGGTCGTGGTGATTATTTAAAAACAGGGGAGCGTTATGGAATGATATGTTTTGGCTCAAGACTGGATATTTATCTTCCTTCCTCAACTATTATTTCAGTATTGCCAGGAGAAAAGGTTGCAGCTGGAGCTTCCATTGTCGGTTATATGTATTAATTTGATTCCATATAACCGCCATGAGGCGGATCTGAACTGCGTTACAGTGCCTCTCAACAAACATAGAAAGAGTATTTGTAACTTTGTCAGAAGTGAGCTCTTTCTTATAAACGGCCATGAGGCGGATCTGAACAGCGTTACATCGCCTCAAAGAATCAAGGATTCTGACAAATATAGGGTCGAAGGCGCGAAGCCAACTCTTATTACGAAAGGATTTTGCAGGAGTTTCATATAAAAAAAATAAACTTGGATTTGTGACGTACAAGGGGATAAAAAATGTCCCCGCTGATCAGGAGATATTTCAATGCATAAAAAAGAATTTAATGTGATTGTTGCCGGAGCTACCGGCGTTGTCGGAAAGCAGATGATTGAATGTCTTGAAGAACGTGAATTCCCTGTGAAGAATATTAAGTTTCTCTCATCGAGCCGTTCTGCGGGAAAAAAACTTCAGTTTATGGGTGAAGATGTTGTAGTTGAGGAAATGACCCGGGATTCCTTTAACGGGTATGATATTGCTGTATTTTCTGCAGGGGGTGCTGCAAGTAAACAATTTGCACCGGCAGCAGCAGATTCAGGCTGTGTTGTTGTGGATAATTCCAGTGCATGGCGCATGGATCCCGATATTCCCCTTGTTGTTCCTGAAGTGAACCCCCATGCTGTTGCAGGTTACAAAAATAAAGGTATTATTGCCAATCCCAATTGTTCTACAATACAGATGGTTGTAGCCTTAAATCCCGTTTACAGAAAATTTGGTATTAAAAGGCTTGTAATCTCTACCTACCAGGCTGTTTCAGGTTCCGGGAAAAAAGCCCTTGATGAGCTTCTTGAACAGTCTAAGGATATCTTAAATTTTAAAGAAGTTAAAACAGATGTTTATCCCCACCAGATAGCTTTTAACTGTCTTCCCCACATTGATTCTTTTCTCGACACAGGTTATTCAAAGGAAGAGATGAAAATGGTGAACGAGACCCGGAAAATTTTTGAAGACGATAAAATAGGGGTGACTGCAACAACAGTTAGAATTCCGGTATTTTACTCCCATTCCGAGTCTGTAAATATTGAAACTTTAAAGCATGCTTCGGCTGAACAGGTAAAACAACTCATGAAAGATGCTGATGGTGTTGAACTGCTTGATGATCCGGTTAATAACATTTATCCACTTGCAATTGACGCAGCTGGTCACGATGCAACATTTGTTGGAAGAATCCGTCAGGATGAGAGCATAGAAAATGGTATTAACATGTGGATTGTGGCGGATAATATAAGAAAGGGTGCAGCAACAAATACCGTTCAGATTGCACAGCTTCTCGCTGAAAAATATTTGTAAATTTTACATTGTTAATATTGATGGTCTCGTAAATAGTCGAAAATGTTAGAATTGCTATTAATAATTTTAGCATGTTATCACTGAAAAAATGCCAAAATCTGATTTTTTACAGGTTCATCAAGATTGAATACTTACGTAAAAGAGATACTTTTGTAAAGAATTATAACGATTGAGAGATGGAGAATAAAATAATTTGGATCAGATACCAATTACCGTAGAGGGGTTTGCCGTTCTGAAACAGGAACTTACACGGCTTAAAACCATTGAACGCCCGGAAGTTATAAAAGCAATTGAGACTGCAAGGGCACATGGTGATCTGTCTGAGAATGCCGAGTTTGATGCTGCAAAGGACAAACAGTCTTTTATTGAAGGCAGAATAGGAGAGCTTGGATATAAAATTGCAAGTGCTAAAGTTATTGATCCTGAAACAGTACCAAAGGACTGTGTAAGATTTGCAACAAGGGTTCTTCTTGAGAATATTGATTCCGGAGAAGAGGTTGAATATATGATTGTCGGCCAGGAAGAATCGGATATCAAAAAGGGGAAAATATCTGTATCTTCACCCCTTGGAACTGCACTGCTTGGGAAAAAACCAGGTGATGAAGTTGTGATCCAGGCTCCAGGTGGTAAAAGAAATTACGAAATTATTGATATTTTATAGGAGGTTATGCTTTGGCAAGAGTTACCATTGAAGACTGTCTGAAAAAGGTACCGAGCCGTTTTGCACTTGTACATATGGCGGTAAAGAGAGTGAGGCAGGTCAGGGAAGGTGCTGAATTTGTGATTAAAGGATCAAAAAACGAGAATGTTGTAACTGCCTTAAGAGAAATTGCTGCAGATAAAGTGGTTTTACAGGAGTCTTCCCAATCTAAATAAGGTAAAAAAAATTTTGCATAACGGCCATGATGCCGGGTTGAACAGCGTTTTAGTGCCTCACAGCGAACATAAAAAGGAGCATTTGTGACTATGTCAAAAATGAGCTCTTTCTTATAAAAGTGATGATAAAATATGATAGATATTCAAAAACAGAGGGATTACAGGCATATTCCCATAGATAAGGTTGGAATCAAGGGACTTAGATATCCTATCAGGGTATTGGATAAAAAAAGCCGCGGCCTTCAATCTACAGTTGCGGAGATCAATATGTATGTTGATCTGCCCCATCATTGCAAGGGGACTCATATGAGTCGATTTGTTGAAATGCTGCATCTGTTCAGACAACAGGTCTCATTAGAGTCCATTATCAATATTCTTGAAGATATGAAACATGTACTTGGTGCAAAATCTTCCCATATTGAAATTACTTTTTCATATTTTATTGAAAAGACATCTCCTGTTACAGGTGCAAAGGGACTTATGAATTATACATGTTCTATTTTGGGTTCCTCAGCATCTGATAAAAGTAATGATATGGTCCTTAAGGTTGCCGTTCCCATTACATCGGTATGCCCGTGTTCCAGGGAGATAAGTGATTATGGGGCTCATAATCAGCGTGGGGAGGTCCTTGTAAGTACCCGGTTTAAAAAATTCATATGGATAGAGGATATCATAGAACTTGTTGAAAAATCCGCATCATGTGATGTCTATTCCGTACTTAAAAGGGAAGATGAAAAATATGTTACCGAACATGGATATAATAATCCAAAGTTTGTTGAAGATGTGGTAAGGGATGTTGCACAGATTCTCATGCAGGATGAAAATATCACCTGGTTTTCAGTAAGTGCTGAGAATTTTGAATCTATACATAATCACAGTGCATATGCCTATATAGAGAGAGGCAGTTTTTAAATTTATAGAGAATTTTTCACTACTATTTTTTGAAGTTTTTCCTTGATTTTTTTATATCCGCTTTTTTTCTGATTCACCATTATTACATAGGGGTAAAGTCTGCTGTTTATTTTAAAATAGCCTGCCCTTGTCCGAACATTGTTTAATGTGCCTGTCTTATAAAATTCCTCCATTGTGACTTCATGTCTATTTAACTCTCGGAGTTTTATTTTTATTACATCGTATTTTTTTTTCATGAGATCATGATAAGGCATAAAGTCAAACAATAATTTCATCATTTCCCTTGGGGTTATCCTGTTATTTTTAGAAAGTCCTGATCCCTCGTCTATTTTTATTTTTTTTATTTTAAGTGTGTTTTCAGCATAGTCTGTCAGAACATGAATCCCCTTTTCAATTGTGGCAGGCGGGGAAAATTCTTTTGCTCCGATGTGAAGAAATATCTGGTTTGCAATGAAATTGTTTGAATATCTGAGCAGTTTTTGTATAATTTCTTTTAAACTATAAGGCGATACCCATTTGAGGATTTTTATATCATCTTTATTTACATGCCCTAAAGATATACCAGAGGTCTGACAGGCTGAAATTTTACTGGTATCGTTAACAAAATGAATCCCCTGCAATCTGAGGAAATACTTTATCAGCAGCGGTGCATAGAAACGGCTCTCCCGGTGGGAAAGAACGATTCTTCCCTTTTCAAGTTTTGATGATTTAATCCTTTTTGCAACAAAGGAAAGCAGGGGTGTCTGTTGCTCTGCACTGATAAATCTGTTTGTTGATTTATTATATTCAAAAAACACAGTGTTAAAATTGGCACACAGGGCGCCGACAGGAGCATCATACGGATTGCAGGATTTCCCTGTTCCCGGTATATTTATATCGTGAGTAAAAAAAGTATCATCAATTATAATAGAGTTAAGTGTCTTTATATTTTTTTGTTTTAGAAATGCACCAAGATCGTTGCACAGACTTTTAATTGCTTCTGAAGTGAAAAAAGGGTCGCCATAACCCTTGATTTTTAAATTGTTTTGCTTGTCCATGTAAAGATCAGTGTGAAAATGAAAATTTTCTCCAAGAAAATGAAAAGCCTCAAGGGAGGTTAGAATCTTTAATGTTGATGCAGGTATGAAATATCTGTCAATATTTTTTCCATAGAGTATTGCCCCTTTGTCATTTGTGAGCAGTATCCCTATACCATTGTCAGAATGGTGGGATATCACGGCATTTGCTGTGTGACAACACATCAGAGACAAGGCGGAAAAAAATATTAAAAAATAGAATATACGCATATACTGCAGGATGAGCAGCAATCTCATGGCGGTTATACGAAACTCCTGTAAAAATTTTTATAACCCTTGAAAGTCATGTATACATCTGTTTTACTGGCTATTTCAAATGGTGAATGCATGGATAGAACAGCGGGTCCGCAGTCAACAACATCCATTCCGTATTCTGCAAGGAATTTGGCAATGGTTCCGCCGCCTCCCTGATCTGTTTTTCCCAGTTCTCCTGTTTGCCACACAACATGTTTTTCGTTGAATAGTTTTCTTATCCTGCCCACAAATTCAGCACTGGCATCGCTTGACCCGGTTTTGCCACGGGAACCGGTAAATTTTGTTATACATATTCCATGTCCAATTCTCGCAGCGTTCATTTTTTCATGGACATCCTTGAAATCCGGGTCTATTGCAGCATTCACATCGGCGGACAGTGCAGATGAATTGAGTATTATTTTTTTTAAAAGTCTTTCATGGAACTGGTCATTGGCATTTTTGGAGGAATTTTTGGAGGAATTTTTAGAATTTATAAAAACAAGATCGGAAAGAAAATTTTCAAGAAATCTTGATTTGGCACCTGTATTGCCTTCGCTTCCTATTTCTTCTTTATCAAAAAAAAAGCCCACGGCTGTTTTGTCCTGATTTTCTGTTGCAAGGATAGCTTTAAGTTCTGTAAAGGCACATATTCTGTCATCCTGGCCATAGCTTCCGATCATAGATCTGTCAAGGCCAAGATCCCTTGCTTTTCCGGCAGGTACAACCTCAAGTTCAGCGCTGACAAAATCCTCCTCTGTAATGGAATATTTTTCATAAAAAAGTTTTAACAGGTTCAGTTTAAAACGATTTTTAATTTTATCATTGCCAAGGGGGATACTGCCGGCAATGAGATTGAGTTTTTCACCTTCAAATGCTTCGGATAATTTTTTATTTGCCTGTAATTTTCCTGCAAGGTGTGGAAGAAGGTCAGATACGGCAAAAACAGGATCATCAGCATCTTCACCTATATTGATTTCAACTTCATCCCCATTTGCTTTGACAAATTTTCCGTGGAGAGCAAGTGGGATAGCAAGCCATTGATATTTTCTGATTCCTCCGTAGTAATGGGTCTTAAGAAAAGCAAGATCTGTATCTTCATAAACGGGGTTCTGCTTGAGATCAAGTCTTGGAGAATCAATGTGTGAAGCGATGATATTGATTCCACTTGACATATCCTCTTTACCCATGACTGCAAGCGCAACGGTTTTATTTTTAAATATGGAATAATATTTTCCTTTATCCGGTTTATCGGGTTTTTTAAATCCTTTTTTCATTTCAAGTATTTCGTTAATATTTATAAAACCATGTTTTTCAGCTATTCTTATAATTTCTGCTGCGGCCTGTCTTTCTGTTTTTGCTGAATCAAGAAATTTTTTATAGTCTTCAGTCAGTTCAAACATCGCTTTTTTTTCTCTGCTGGCAAGGTCGTCAAAAACAAGTTTTTCTTTTTTTAAAATTTTCTTTTCAAGTTTTTCAATTTCTTTTTTATTCATGGTTTATATCCCTTAATCAAAAATAATACTATTTGAACAATAGAATAAAATTATTAAACATCTGTTTGATTTTATATTTAAATCTCTGCGTTTGCCATCTGTCCGGAAAAGTCGTGGGTGCAAATTCTATGTCAATTGTTATTGTACACAGCTTATTTTTTTTATCAAATTTTTTTTTAATTATTTTCCACGGCAGCTTGACTATTCCCTCATAACTCATCACAATCTCATTGTGGGTTGAATTGTTTAAAGTTGTTAATTTGCTTTTTAATGATTTTAAACCCTGTCTTTCAAGCAGCAACTGGATTGCATTATCAGCAGCCCTTGTTTCAATGGACAGTTCAGGATTGCTGTGTGAAAACCCTGCAGTCCCGGATATTACAACATGAGCAAGTTTTTTTGTCCTGAAGTCATTTTCTGCAGGGACCATTAGCAGGTTTGATTTTTTAATTCTATTATTTGAGTATTTAATATCCACCCTGGCATAAAAAAGTCTGGTTTCAGTTCCGTTTACCATTTTAGAAGGAAAAAAACACAATAATACTATGAGAATAATAAAATAAGATATCCTCGGTCTTATCAAAAAAGGTAAATAAAAGTATTTAATTGCAAATGATTTGATTCGGGGTGGCGGCTTTTCTTTGAGCATTTTATTTAAGTTTACCATATCTTATGTCGATTTTAAAAATATGCCATATGAATGCCTCATTGTGTTGCCTGCACGGCATTTTGAATCGTGGAGCATGTCAAAAAAGATGTATCACACAATTGTAGTTTTTGGCAAATATTTGGCAAATAAATGAGTTGAAAATGTGAAATCAGATCTGCCGGGTTAAAACGTTCATATAACGGCCATGAGGCTAATCTGGATTTGCTGCGAATCAGTTCACAACAAAAAAAGAAATAGGCGTAATAAATTTACACTTTAATTCTAATAATAAAATTTAAAGGGATGGAAAAATGAAAAAGCAGAAAGTGATACTGGCGTTTTTAATGGCTTTATGCATGGCATTTATCGTTATTTCAGGTTGTTCCCGGCGGCATCGGGTGAATCCGGAAGATGCGGTTCTCGATAGCAGTGGAAGCGGACTAAGAAATTTAAGAGTTGTAACTTTTCACGTAACCGGTAAGGGACTTGCCCCTGAAACTGCCACCAGTAAAGGGCAGGCTGAACTTTTGGCTGAAAGGGCAGCAGTTGCAGACGGCTACAGACAGCTTGTGGAAAAACTTCGTGGAGTATATGTTGATGCCTATATGAAAGCCGGACAGGGCTCTGTTAACTATGACATGATCAGAACGTCTACCCAGGCCTGGCTCAGGGGGGCGGAAGTTGATGATCTGGTAAAGGCGGATTATGGAATTACAGAAGCCCATATGAGTTTACGTGTAAATTTTGTAAAAAGGAATATGATATGGTGGCCGGCAGGCATTGGACAAAATGCTGTTTCCAAACCCGGAATTATCCATAGGGTATCTAAAATGATTGGTTTCAGTGAATAAAATCGTAAGGATCGGAGATGAAATAAGTTGAACAGAAATAACGCGAATTCCTACCCCATGTACAAGGCACATTAAAGGTTGCATACTCAACGTATTTTTGCCTTTGATGCAACGAAGTAGATGGGAAAAAAGGCAAGCAATTTCGTTCAACTTATAAAATTTTCGATCCTAAGTATTTCAAGAGAATATGGAGGCTTTTAATGGGTAATATGATGGATTGCCTGCGTAAGGAAAAGGGGTTGATTAAATTATTATTTATAAATGTTTCTGTTATTATAAGTTTGAACCTTTTTTTCTGTGTTATTCCGGATTTATTTGCTTTTAAAGAGGCCGGTATTATGGCGCATCCTGCTGAAAAGGACTCAGTTTCCAACAAAATCATGGAATATCGCAGGTCAATCAATTTAATAAACAGTCAGATATCTTCTTTAAAAGAGAACAGAGCATGGCTCAGGTTAAAGATTGAGAACATTAAAGATTTTAATAGACATGTACCTGAAGTCATGGAAGAATCCATTGTCATTAAAACCGGAAAAATCAAGGCATTGGAGAAAATTAAAAAACGTATTTCAACTAATCTTAATGACCTTATGAAATCATCTCACCATGCCGATATAGTCGCTTTAAGTTCCGGCACACGGAAAAAAAATAATTTATCTGCCGGAAATATAAAACCACACGTTTCCATAAAAAGACCCGGGCACACTGTGGGAAAAAATGATTTTATAAAAGAACTTCAGCGAAAGATAAAAAAATCAGGACTTGGGGATTGGATAGAAATCAGTTCAGATGATAAATGCTGCCGTCTTGTGACAAGCCTTCCAATATTATTTTCCTCCGGCAGTTCTAAAATTGCCAAAAATTATAAACGTTTTTTTAAAAGGCTTGCCAGCCTTATTCGTGGTTATGACGTTAGAGTCGTTGTGGATGGCTATGCAGATATTGATTCCATACACAACAAAAAATATCGGTCAAATTTTGAGCTTGGAGCTGCAAGGGCTGCCAATGTTGTTCATGAACTTGTAAAATATGGGGTAAAACCTTCTGTTTTTAAAATAGGCACAACAGGTAGATACAGGTTTAAGGCAAAGGGAATGTCAAAAAAGAAAGTCGTTGAACGGCGTGCAGATTTAACAATTATTTTTGTTGCCTGAAACATCTCATGACAATTTAGTCCTTGCCCCGGAAAGTTCGATCTGCTATGAAAGGATCATGATATATAATGTACTAAATATATATAACTGCCATGAGGCAGATCTCAACAGCGTTACAATGCCACATAACGAACATAAAAAGAGTATTTTTACTTTTATAAAAAGTGTACGCTTTCATATAAATAAATTCCACAGGCATGGGTTCTCTCGTGTTTACGGTATCGTATTTCTTTTCTTTATTTTAATTCCCCTTTTGTTTTCCGGTTGTACGGGTTTCACTGGGAATTCTCCAATTGAAAAAATAAAACGATCATTGAAAAATCAACCCACATATTCCATCATCCTTGATGATATGAAATATCAGGGGGTTTTCTTTAAAACATATTATCATAAATACCTTGTTGTGCAGCCGGAAGGATCATGGAGAACGGACTGGCTCAAGGTTTCCGAAAGGTTTTATAAGCAGAATCAAAAATTTCTCGGCATGGCTCTTTTAACAAGAAAAGACGGAAAATTTCAAACGGGAGCTGCTCCTCCGGGATATGGCTTTGTGGGAGATACAAGATA
>WGCX01000082.1 GCA_015493575.1 Desulfobacteraceae bacterium
ACTCGATTATCAAGTTTTTTAATTGAAAATTTTGCAAAACGGGGGTCAGGCTTTTCTTATTCGTTGTTATCAAACAGTAAATATATGTTAATCTCAAAAGTTAAGATAATGACAATAAGGAAAGCCTGACCCTCTCAAATCTTTAATGTCTGATAAAAACTTGATAATCGAGTAAAAGGAGGACTGGCAAAGTCATTTGGTTTAACTTTGTAGATATATAGCTTGTCAAAGAACAAAATATAGCTGGAAATCAAACCACAAATAATTTGTTCAGCTACAGCTCGAAAAAAAATTTAATTTATTCGGTCGGGGTTCTGTTTAATCCTCGACTTTTTACGAGACCATCAAATTAGTGACCCTTTATATGGCCCTATTCATTCTGGAGATGGTCAGCCAGCATTCTGACCATAATAGATCCAATTCCGTTCTGGGGAGAAGCATCAATAAATGAATTTTTAACAATATCGTAAAAAGCCTTGGCTGCCGGAGAAAGCGGTGTATTTTTTAAATACCCGAAACTGACATCCAGAAATATCCGGGTATTCTTTAATGTACGCCAGGCTATTTTTTTTTCTTTAACTTTCTGATCAATGGCCGGTTCCACCAGAAAAGATATGCCTTCCCCGCTTTCCACCAGGTCAATAATAAATCCGGTATTATTGGACTCCATTACAACATTGGGAACGGTACGATGGGTTTTATAAAGTTCCAGAATTTTTTTGCGGGTGCCGTAACCCTTCCCTTTCATAATAACAGGTTCCATCACAATATCATCAAAGTCCAGCTCTTCTTTGTGTGTAAGAGGATGGTTCACAGGCAGAACAATGACAATTTCCTCCTGGCTGAACGGTATAAATTGAATTCTTGAGTCGGTTACTTCCATTTGAGCCACTACCACGACTTCATTTTTAAAATCCCGCAGGCTGTTGATCATGGCCATGGAACTGCCTTCCTCAAGAATCACTTTTATATTTGGATAAGCTCTGTGGAAAACCGAAAAAATGGACGGCATGATATACTTAGCATAAGCTTTTGTACATCCAAGGGCCAGAACACCGTGATTAAGTTCATTCATCCGGGTCAGTATATCCTCGACCTCATCTTCAATCTGAAAAATCTGTCCGGCTTTTTCATACAGGATTTCACCTGTGTGGGTAAGGTATAGTTTCCGCCCTTGTTTCCTAAATAATTTCATATCGTAAAATTCTTCAAACAATTTAATCTGAGCTGTCACAGCAGGCTGGGAAATATAAAGTTTTTTTGCGGCAATGGTATAGCTTGAATGTTTTGCCACATAATAAAAGGCCCTCAGCTGATTTAAATTGACCATATTTATCACACCTCAATTTTCGGGTGCTGCACCCAAAGCATACTATAAGAAAAACTTATACACCCCATAAGTTTATATGACTTGACTTGTTTTTTGTCAACAATTATTAGTGAATCTGTAATGCTTGCTGTCTGAACGAATGTTTTCCGAATTGTTTTTGTACGTTGGCAGCTTGTATTATAAGCTTGCACACTGTCCCCCCTGTTTGTGTGAGTATGACCTGTGGTTTCGGTTGGTCGGTTTTTTTATATTTAATACTTTTTTATGGAGGTCAAAATGGCTGATAACAAGTTCCCAAATCCTCACGAGATAGAAGCAATCCCCGGAACAGAAGGATGGGAGAGGATGTATCCCTATCATTATCTTTTTTCAACAAAAGATAAAGAACGAAAAGAGTATGAAGACAATGCTTTCTGGTTCAACGATGCCCTTCATTACCCCGAACCCATGTATCCCTTTGATATTATCTGGGATGAAGCCTGGTTCCTTGCCCTGTCGCAGTTTAATACCCGGATTTTCATGATACCGCCGGCCCTTGGTGTTGATCACAGGATTATCAATGGAAATGTCTATATTACCCCGGTTCCGGTAACAGACCCTGAAGAAGTGCAGAAAAGAATTCCTTTGTTCATGGAAAGAGCAGGATATTATTACGAAAACTGGGACAAGCTCCATGATCAATGGAAAAAAAAGATGAAAGAGATTATTTCAGATATTGAAAATCTTGACATCGGCTCTCTCCCCGATATGGAAGATATCTCGGTGGTTAAAAACGGCCTGGGGACATCCAGCGGTTATGCGTTGCTCAAAAACTATGATAAATTAATAGATCTGGGTATCCTCTGCTGGCAATATCATTTTGAATTTTTAAACCTGGGGTATGCCTCCTATGTCACCTTTGTGGATTTTTGTACCAAAGCCTTTCCGGATATCCCTTTACAGAAAATTACCCAGATGGTTGCCGGGATTGATGTTATTTTATACCGGCCGGATGATGAACTGAGAAAACTGGCCAAATTGGCCATTGAACTGGACATTGTCTCACTGATAGGCGGTGATTCCAAGGATGTTGAAGCTGTTATTTCAGAGCTTTCCGGCTCCGAGGCAGGTAAAAAATGGATCAGTGCATGGGATGAAGCCAAAAATCCGTGGTTTAACATTTCAACGGGAACGGGCTGGTATCACCAGGATATTTCCTGGAATGACAACCTGAATATCCCATTAAGATCTATCAGGATTTATATTGGAAAATTAAATGAGGGTCAATCCATTGACAGGCCCATGGAAGAGATTAAAGCTGAACGGAAAAGGCTGATTAAAGAATATAGAGGGTTATTAAAAACCGATGAAGACCGGCAGACTTTTGACCAGCTTCATGGTATAGCTGAACTGGTATTTCCCTACGTTGAAAATCATATGTTTTATGTAGAGCACTGGTTTCATTCCGTGTTCTGGAACAAGATGCGAAGTGTGGGTTCCATCATGAAAACCCACCAGTTCATCAATGATACCGAAGACATATGGTATATGTCCCGAAGTGAGATAAAAGAAGCGTTATGGGATCTTGTAACATCATGGGCAACAGGAACAAAGGGATATGGTCCGCTGCACTGGCCGGAAGAAATTGAATGGAGAAAAGGCGTTTATCAGAAATTTAAAGAAAATCGTCCCATTCCTGCGGTTGGAACCCCTCCTGAGGTCATAGTAGAGCCGTTTACCATTGTCCTATGGGGAATCACCAATGACAGCATGGCAGCTTGGTCAACATTAAAAGAGATTGGTGATCCGGACAAGGTTAAAGAAATGGAAGGCTTTGCAGGATCACCCGGTGTGGTTGAAGGCATTGCAAGGGTCTGCCGCTCAGTTGATGATATTGGAGAGCTCAAAGAGGGAGAAATCCTGGTGGCACCAACCACGTCACCCTCCTGGGCCCCGGTATTTCAGAAAATTAAAGCCGTTGTGACCGATGTGGGGGGTATCATGTGTCATGCTGCCATTGTCTGTCGTGAATATGGCATGCCGGCCGTTGTCGGAACCGGTCAGGGGACAGCCATCATCAAATCCGGTATGAAAATTAAAGTCAATGGCGATAACGGTAAAATCAACATTGAGAGGTAAATTAATATCATGGAAAAAAGACATAACTATGTTCTCTGGTTTGAAGAATGCGATCTGAAATCATTTCCTCTTGTCGGCGGCAAAAATGCAAGCCTGGGCGAACTTTTAAAAGCAGATATCCCGGTTCCCCCCGGATTTGCCATAACCACCAGTGCCTATAATCTTTTTCTTGAGCAGAGAAACATCAAAAAAGAAATATTTAAAACCTTAAAAAGTATTAAAACCGAAGATATGGACTCCGTGGAAGAAGCCAGCAAAACCATCCGGGCCCTCATTGAAGGCACGGAGATGAATGATGATCTGCAGGATTATATAGGAGAATTTTACAGGAGACTGTCTAAAAAATGTAATGTTCCGGCCGTTCCGGCGGCCGTCAGATCCAGTGCAACCGCAGAGGATCTTCCCACTGCCAGTTTTGCAGGATTACAGGATACTTTTTTATGGATCAGGGGAGTAGATGATATTCTCACCCATGTTAAAAAATGCTGGTCAAGTCTTTTTGCCCCAAGAGTAATTTCTTACAGAATAAAAATGGGAATTCCCCACGAACAGGTGGAAATTTCCGTTGGTGTCCAGAAAATGGCAAATGCCTGGTCAGCCGGTGTAATGTTTACATTGAATCCTGCCACCGGTGATCAGTCCACCATTGCCATAGACGCAAATTTTGGATTTGGAGAAAGTGTTGTCAGTGGTGAATGTACACCGGATAATTTTATTATTAATAAAATTACGGATGAAATTATTAAAAAATCAATTTCCCACAAAACCATCCTGTATACCCGTGATCCGGAAAGCCATTGCGTTGTAAAACAGGCTATTCCCGATGAAAGAACTGATATTCAATGCTTGGTGGATAAGGATGCCATTGGGCTTGCCAGAATTGGGAAAAAAATAGAAAAACATTACGGTAAACCCATGGACATTGAATGGGCTATCGATAAAGACACGCCCGGTAAAGCAAAGATCATGATCCTTCAAAGTCGACCGGAAACTTCCTGGAGTGATAAAAAAATAGAACCGGTCATGAAACCAAGATCATCTGCTCTTGCACATATTTGTGCTGAACTTGTGGCGGGCAAGAAGGTCAATTGATGATCGCATAAATTTGTATTGTTTTATACTAAGGAGAAAAATGAATGAAAGACATGAGAGATTTTGTAGCCGTCTGTGAGGGAAAGGGCCTTCTGAAGCGTATTGCAGCTGAAGTTGATCCCTACCTGGAACTATCGACCATTGCTAAACTCAACGAGGAGAATCAGGGTCCTGCATTGTTGTTTGAAAATGTCAAGGGGCACAATTCACCGGTTATTACCAGTGCCGCCACAACGGTCCAGAGGCTTGCCATTATTATGGGAGAACCTGAAAACTCAAGCCTTTTTGACCTGTATAAAACCTGGGCCGAAAAAGCAAAAGACCCCATCCCGCCAACATATGTGGACAGGGAGAATGCCCCCTGCAAGGAAAATATAATGATGGGAGATGATGTGGATTTAAATATTTTTCCGGTCCCCCATTATTATCCCCTGGATGGAGGAAAATATTATGGTACAGCTCATTTTATCATCAGCAAAGATCCTGATTCAGGCTGGATAAACTTAGGCACCTATAGAAGTCAGCTGCTGGGAAAGGATAAACTCGGCACCCAGTTTATCAAGGGCAAACATGCTGACCAGATGCTCAAAAAATATCAGGCCCTTGGTGAACCCATGCCGGTGGCTTCCATTGTCGGATGTGATCCGATCTTATTTATCCTGGGAGCCGCCCGGGTCGGTGCCTTTACCAGTGAGTATGATGTAGCCGGTGCCTTCAGGGGTGAGGCAGTAGAAGTAGTAAAAGGCGAAGTGGTTGACCTGCCGATTCCTGCCCATGCCGAGATTGTTGTGGAAGGCTTTGTTGATGCGGAAAAATTTATGGAAGAGGGTCCCTTTGGCGAATATACCGGGTATTACTCCGGCGTGGGAACAGATCCCAGGAACTTTATTGATGTGAAATGTGTGACCTATAGAAACAATCCCATTTTCTGGGGAACAACGGTTGGAAGGGCTGTAACGGATTCTCACATGGTTATGGCCCTGTCTTATGGTGCCACTCTCTGGCAGCAGCTCAATGAAATGAAGATTCCGGGGTTAAAAGCGGTTTATTGTCCGCCGGAAGGCTCTGGCAGATTTCTTGCCATTATTTCCATGAAACAGATGTATCCGGGCCATGTGAATCAGGTGCTGACCGCCTCCATTTCAACAGAAATGGGTGCCTACGGCCTTAAAACCGTAATCGTAGTGGATGAGGATATTGATCCGTGGGATATCCCCCGTGTCATGTATGCCTTG
This sequence comes from Desulfobacteraceae bacterium, assembly GCA_015493575.1. GTDB lineage: Bacteria > Desulfobacterota > Desulfobacteria > Desulfobacterales > Desulfobacteraceae > WGCX01. Next base: position 5,776 of record WGCX01000082.1, read on the forward strand.
AGCTTCCGGTTCCAGCCCAACCGGTCCCAGGTTATCAAGAGAGGACGCTCCACACCGCTTGATCCGTCATTACCCATTGACTCAAGATGGATTACAGGAAGACTCCTTCTGGATGCGACCATCCCCTATGAATGGGAAGAAAAGCCCCTCCCCATCGAGCCTGATCCCGATATAGTTAAGCAGGTTAAGGCAAAATGGTCAGAGCTTGGACTTTAAGGAGAGGATAAGTTGTGAAACCAATTCGATATACAAAAAAAATGACGGATGAGTTCCTGAAAGACGGATACTGGACAAAGGAAACATTTTATGATTTCTGGGAAAAGAATGCCAGGGAGATACCGGATCAGGAAGCACTGGTGGATTCTAAATACCGGCTGACATGGAAAAAGGCTGTGGAACTGGTTGATGCCATGGCAGTTTCATGGATTGAAATGGGAATAGAAAAACACTCCCGGGTGATTATCCAGTCCCCCAACAGTGTCTACGGATTCCTGGCAAGGATTGCCTGTGAACGGGCAGGTTTGATTTCCCTGACCGTATACCCGTATTTACGGAAAAAAGAGTTGACCTATATGGTGGACCGGACCAAGGCATCCGCCGTCATCATTCTTCATACCTACAATAAGTTCAACTATCTTGACATGTATGAAGAGCTCCAGAAAGAGTTTTCCCACCTGAAGCATATTTTCCTGTTTGATGACAGGGTTCCACAGGATGCACCGGAAGGGACTTTTTCATTGACTGCAATGGTTGAAAAAAGAGTGCAATTGCCTGTGGACAAATCTATCTTAGATAAAAGACGGTTTGACCCAATAGAAAATATTGCGATTTTAACCACTACCTCGGGCACTACCGGTATTCCAAAACTGGTTGAATGGCCGCTGGCTCCGAGAATCTGCACTTCAAAGGGCAGAGTGGACATCTGGGGTCTTTCCAAAGATGATATTACCATGGCCATTGCCCCCCATGCCGGGGGTGCTGCCGGTACCCTGACCTATTTTGCCGCCCCCATTGCCGGGGCGAAAACCGTGATGCTGGAAAATTTTTCCCCGGATGCGGCACTGGCACTCATTGAAAAAGAAAGGGCCACTGCCATTGGTGTGGTCCCCACCCATTTAATCAGAATGCTGGAAGCAGACGTGTCAAAGTATGATTTAAGCTCTTTAAGATTTATTCGATCAGCCGGCGGGTATCTGGCCCCCCAAGTGGCAGAGGAAGCTGAAAATGCTTTTGGTGCATCCATCACCAGTGATCTGGGCACCCAGGATATGGGGTCGGTTTCCGGCTGCCGGGTTGAAGACACCAAGGATTTAAGACGTCGAACCGTGGGTAGAATGCTGCAGGGCAATAAAGTACGGCTGGCAGACAAGGAAAACAAGAAAAAAACCGTTCCGGATGGAGAGCCCGGCATTCTTTATTTTAGGGGGCCCCATGCACCGGCCGGATATTACAGGGATGAAGAACTCACCTCAACGGTTTTTGATAAAGACGGCTGGACCACTACAGGAGATATCGTCAAGTTTGATCAGGGATGCCTCTGGATTCTGGGCCGAGCCAAAGACATGATCATCCGCGGCGGTCAAAATATTTATCCGGCTGAAGTGGAAGGACTTTTAAATAATCATCCTTCTGTGGCATCAGTGGCCATCGTGGGATATCCGGACAGGGAAATGGGAGAAAAATGTGCTGCCTATGTCATTGTTAAAGCCGGCATGGAGTTTGATTTTAAAACCATGGTGGATTATTTGAAATCCAAAGATATTGCCATGTTTAAACTTCCCGAACACCTTGAAATTGTGGATGAATTCCCGGCGGTTGGAGATTCCGGAAAAGTAAACAAAGAAACCCTTAAAAAAGATATCAGAAAAAAACTGGGGCTATAACTTAAAACCGGCAGCCATTGTAACAAAGAGTATTCAACTGCAATCGCTGCTGGTTTTCCAAAGGCAGGTCAAATGATACCACTCAAAACCGTTTTAATCCTCTCTACTCTTGATACCAAAAGGGAAGAGACCCGGTATTTAAAGTATAAATTTAAAGAAATTGAGGTTTTACCGCTTTTAATGGACCTTTCCATGCGGGGAAAGGAAAAATCCAGGGCGGAATTGACCCCGTCCCAGGTGGCATCCGCCGGCGGGAGCACCATAGAGGAAATCAACAATTCCAAAGAACGCTCCACCATTACCAATATCATTATTGATGGCGCCACAAAGATTGCGAAAGACCTGTATGATGCCGGAAAAATTGACGGCATAATGGCCATTGGGGGATCCACTGGATCCTTGATGGCCACCGATGTAATGCGGGCCCTGCCCTTTGGCATCCCCAAGCTGATGATATCCTCCACAGCTGCCCTTCCGGGCCTTTCCACCAAATACATCGGGACCAGTGATATCTTATTGTTTCATTCCGTAATCGAAATAGCCGGTGTAACGGACATGCTGTCCAATGTCATGGATCGGGCCTGTTATGCCATGAAGGGCATGATAAAGTATGTCGCCAATCCCCTGAGTTCAGAAAATAAAAAAACCATTGCCATGACTATGCTGGGGCCTTGTGAGCAATGTGCCAGTTCAGTCAGGGCGGCCCTTGAAAAAAAAGGATACCAGGTGACGGGATTTTCTGCAGCCGGTGTCGGTGATAGGGCAATGGAAAAAATGATTTCCCAGGGATTTTTCCATGGGGTGATTGACCTGGCTCCCGGAGGCGTGGGAGAGCATTATTTCGGATATATGCGAGATGGCGGTCCCCACCGGCTGGAATCTGCCGGACAAAAAGGAATTCCCCAGATTATATCTACCTGTTCTGTCAATCACATGACCCCGGCCAGATCAAAATATAAAAAAGAGTTTCATGAAAGACGAAAATATGATCTGGATAGATTCAGGACTTGGCTTCGCCTTTCAACCGATGAACTTAAAACGGTGGCCCATGAATTTGCAAGAAAGCTCAATGGTGCAACAGCCCCTGTAAAACTGATAATCCCCCTTAAAGGATGGTCATCCGTAGATACAAAAGGAGGCCCCACCTATGACCCGGATGAAGACTTAGTTTTCGTTGAATCCTTGAGGGCAGAGCTTGATCCCGGGATAGAGATTATTGAGGTTGATGCCAACATGGAAGACCCGGATTTCAGTGAACAGGTCATCCAATCCGCCTTGGAGCTTTTCTAATGGATACATCTTTTGAAAATAGACTGATTAAAAGAATTGAACCCCTGTATAAAAAAGGCCGTGACGGGGACTGGGGGCATGTCCTTCGCATGATAGCCTTATGCAAAACCTTGCTTCAAAATGAAAACGGTGATGAGGATATTGTGCTGCCGGCAGCCTATCTCCATGACATCGGGTGGAGTGCGGTTGATTTTTCTGATTTTAACAAGGCCACTCCCAGGGTTAAAACCGGTTCATCCAGTTTTAAACAGCATATGGAACAGGGTGCTGTCATGGCCGGAAAAATTTTGACGGATCTTGACTATGCCCCCCATAAAATAAAAGAAATTCAAACCATTATTCAGTCCCATGACCTGCCGTCAATAATTTTTAAGATGAACAATATTTCAGCCACACTGGTTGTGGAGGCAGATCGGCTGGATAGGTACGGAAAAACCGGACTTAAGCGCTTTAAAACCATGTTTGGTGCGGATAAGCTTCAAGGAGAGTACTGGGAAGAAGCCAGGCAATTAAGACTTGACGGCCTCAAAGATTGGTTCAGAACAAATACCGCCATCATGCTGTCCCGGAAACTGGCTGCAGAAATGGGGCTGTTTGATTCGCATTGACGCAAATAAAAAAAGGAGAACTAAAAATGATTGTCAAGAACTGGATGACCAAACATCCCGAAACTATTTCAAGTGATCTTTCAGCGAACGATGCCATGACTTTATTTAAAGAAAGCCGGGTCTCATTTATGGCAGTGGTGGATAACGGTAAATTCAGGGGACTTATTGCCAGGCGGGATTTAAGAGAAGCGGCTGCATGGGCAGTGTCATCCCAGGACATCTATGAAATTCAATATTTTAACGAACGCCTGAAAGTAAGAGATGTGATGGTTCGAAAACCGGTCACCCTGTCCGTAGATGATACAGTTGAAGATGCTTTGGAAAAGGGTAAAAAATTCGGCAGGACTTTTTTACCGGTAATGGATGGAGAAGTGCTTGTCGGAAGCCTGTCAAACAGAGATTTTACCCAGGCCTTGAAACAGCTTCTAGGGGAGGGGGATGGGCTGCATGGTGTTTCCATTGAAATCAACGGAGACCCCGAGGTTACCATTAAAAAAGTCCTGGAAGATATCTTTATCATGGGTCTTGAAATCAAGAGTATCTTTACCTTGAAAACTCCTGATTCTGGTGCCAAAAGGCTGATTCTACGGTTTGAAACAAACCATCTGAAAAAAATTGTCTCTTTAATTGAAAAAAAAGGGTATCATTTAGTGGAAGTGGTCAATCCCGGCCATTAAATTTTTAAAGACACAACTGCAAGGAATCCTGTATGACAAAAAGATTAATCCTTGGAATCGCCGGTGCAAGTGGTGTGATTTACGGTGTCCGAATGCTGGAAGTTCTTAAGAACCGGGGGATTGAAACCCATTTGATTATCTCGGAAGCCGGCAAACTCAATATCCGGATTGAAACCGATTACGACGTGGATCAGGTCCTTGCCATGGCAGATGTTACCTATACCAATAAACAGATTGCCGCTTCGGTTGCCAGCGGTTCCTTTTTGACCATGGGTATGGTGGTGGCTCCCTGTACGGTTAAAACACTATCAGGAATCGCCAATTCCTATAATGACAACCTCATGATTCGGGCGGCGGATGTCCAGCTCAAAGAAAAACGCAAACTGGCGCTGTTGTTCCGTGAAACTCCTCTGCACAAAGGACATTTAAGGCTTTTAACCCAGGCGGCCGACATGGGGGCACATATTATCCCGCCGGTACCCGCCTTTTATCATCATCCCAAGACCATTGATGATATCATTAATCAATCTGTGGGAAAGGTTCTGGATTACATGGGGATAGAACATGATCTCTTTCAGCGCTGGGACAACTCAGAACTGGATAAGCTGTCAAAAAAATCCAAGACCGCTAAAAAAAACTCATCGCCATAAAATAAATCGGGGTTATAGAGCATTTCAAATGACCTCGTATTGCTTTTTGAAGTAAATACTCTATTTTGAACAGGCTTAATCTCAAAATATAGTATGAAGTCAAGCAAAATTGACTATAGTTATCAACTGAAGTTTCCTAGAAATTAAAAGCGTTTTTTTTAGGGGAGGGTATTTTTAAATATAGTTGGCATAGAAATTGAAATTCAATTTCTATGCCAGCCCTTAATGATTTAGAGGATAACTTTTTGAAATTATTGGTTAAAAGAACAATATAACTCTTGGAAAGCAGGAGCTCCTATGGTATATTCCAATTGTTCAAATAGTTGAAATTATACAAAAAAAGGAACTCCTGTAACGTTTATATTACACAATTTACTCACTCCCCTGCAAGCTGAATTTTGGAATACTGCTCAGGGACAGAAAAGAAAAGTCTGGTTTGCATACACGTTGCTGGCGGTGATGGTACCTTTTACATCATCAATAACCACCAACCTGTTACGTGCCCTGCAAACTCTGTTTGGTTTAAAATCACTCTAAATGACACAGAGGATATTCAAAGAATAACCAAGGCTATTTCAGGGAAGACCTCTGATATTGATTTTAACAAGGTTATCAATCACAACTACGGAAAAGAGGAAAGTAAAATAAGCATAGCAGCCGAAATTAACGGCCGGGTTGCAGGTTTTATGATAAGCAATATCCTCTATGCAGGTTTTGGCCTTGACAGAAGTGCCTGGATTGTGACTCTCGGTGTTGACCCTGATTTCATGGGGCAGGGGATAGGCAAAAAAATGGCCGAAGAGATATTTGAAATATACAGAAAAAGGGGAATCAAACATATTTATTCATCAGTAATGTGGGATTCCATAGATCTTTTATCATTTTTTAAAACACTTGGGTTTGAGCGGAGTAATTTCATAAATCTGTGCAAAAAAATTTAGTAAATATTCGGCCAGCACTTCATCTTCACCTATTTTGGCCTGCTCACATAGCAACTATATGCTTTTACAGTCCCAGATAAGCGAATATGAAGCACTGTCCAATATTTACATGATAAGGTCGAATATCTACAAAATTTAATATTTATAAATTTGCTTATGGAGGAAATATGGCAGATTCATCAGACAAAAATGCAGTAAGAAAAAACATAAAGGGAAGGACAACGGGACAGTTCAGATGCCTGTACTGTTTTGAACGTGTTGAACCTTCAAAAGGGGCAACTGAATTTACATGCCCGAATTGCGGCTATGCATGGAGAATATCATGGTTTACTCCTGATGAGCCCCGTATCCGGGGGCCGGTATGGGAGACAAATGAGAGATTGAGCCGGGAAGAAATGGAAAAACAGGGAGGTGCATGAAATGTCCATGAACAGGAAAATTGCTTATATTGATTTAACAACGAGAGAAATAAAAATTGAGCCAATTCCGGAAAAGATAAGAAGGCTGTATCTTGGTGGCAGGGGACTTGATATGTACCTTCTGTACAATCACGTTCCAAAGAACGCAGATCCCTTAGGACCTGAAAATGTTGTCCTTGTCAGTGCAGGCCCCCTTGTGGGCACCCTTGCATCGGCATCCTCAAGAACCCATGTTGCTGCCAAATCTCCACTTACCGGATTTGTGGGTTCAGCCAATGTGGGAGGTTTCTTCGGTCCGGAAATGCGCCTGGCAGGTTTTGATAACCTTGTGATCAAGGGAAAGTCGGAAAAACCGGTTTATCTTTTCCTTAACAATGGAAAAATAGAGATCAGGGATGCTGCACATCTCTGGGGAGAAGACACATGTCTCACCCAGACCATGATCCAGGAAGAACTAAACGACATGGATGTGAAATCCCTTTGCATAGGAGTTTCCGGAGAAAAACTTGTCAGATACGCCTGTGTGAGGACTTCAGTTAAAAATGCCGCCGGAAGAACCGGAATGGGAGCTGTCTGGGGCTCAAAAAATTTAAAGGCCATTGCTGCAAAGGGCACAATGGATATAAATATAGCACACCCCATGGAGGCCCTTGAGTACAACAAGGAAATTATAAACCAGGTTGTATCTGCAAAGGTGTCAAAAACCATGCAGAAACTTGGAACACCTTTTATCTGGGGCGTTACAAACTCCACAGGCCTTGTAAGGACAAGAAATTTCCAGGCAAATCAGTTACTCGATGCCGATGATATAGAGCCAGAATCCATAGAAGAAGATCTCATCGGAACTGCAGGCTGCTTCGGATGCCAGGTGCACTGCAGGGGAAAATATATCATAAAAGAAGGTGATTACAAGGGTACCTACGACGAAGGGCCTGAATATACTTCCCTTGGAGCGTTTGGAGCAGAGGTCGGCTGCCGCAGCAAAA
>WGCX01000083.1 GCA_015493575.1 Desulfobacteraceae bacterium
ATTAAATTCTTCCTGTTCTTTCTCATCAGCTCCTGGTTCAACTTCATCTTGAACCACAGGCTCAACAGCTTCAGGTTCAATATCAATCAACTCTTCTTCTGAATCAACAGATTCATTGCCATCCGATTCATTCATTTTTATCAATGGTGTGTCCGATGATTCTGACACCTCATGATTTCCCTCAGCAAGAAGCCTACCGGCATTTTGTATAATCTTTTCTACCTCCGGAAGGGCAATACCGGTTAAAGAAGAAATATCTTCCGGAGCTGATTCTGCGACATCCTTTAAAAAACAAAACCCGCTGTTATATAAAGTTTCGGCAACGGCAAGAGTGACATCCGGAATTGTCATTAAAGAATCATACCCTTTTTTTAAATGGCTGCTGTACTCATGCTCACTCATCACTTCAAGATGCCATCCGGTGAGTTTACATGCAAGACGGACATTCTGGCCATTTTTTCCGATTGCAATGGAAAGATAATCATCAACTACTACAACATCCATACTTTTATTGTCTTCATCAATAATAACCCTTGCAATTTCAGCAGGTGCAAGCGCATTACATACAAATTTTGCAATATCGGGATTCCAGGGAACTATATCAATTTTCTCTCCTCTTAGTTCCTGCACTATAGTCTGCACCCTGTTTCCCTTCATGCCCACACAGGCGCCCACGGGATCAACATCGGGATCTGAAGAGCTCACGGCAATTTTTGAACGGACTCCCGGTTCCCTTGAAGCACCTTTAATGCTGACAATTCCTTCAGATATTTCCGGAACTTCCGTTTCAAATAATTTTACAATAAATTCAGGATGGGTCCTTGAAAGAATAATCTGGGCTCCCCTTGCCTCTTCAAGCACATCAAGAACGTATGCTCTTATGCGGTCACCTCTTCTATATGTTTCTTTCTGTATCTGCTCCCTTGTAAAAAGAACGGCCTCAGCCTGTCCAAGATTAACCACTATATTCCCGCGGTCCATCCTCATAACAATTCCATTGATTATGGAACCTTTTTTATGGATAAAACTTTCATAAACAGCATTTCTCTCAGCTTCCTTCATCTTCTGGATGATCACCTGCTTTGCTGACTGGGCAGCGATTCTGCCGAATTCAGAAGTATCGATTTTCAATCCCAGGCTGTCTCCCGGCTCACAGGCAGGATCATATTTAAGGCCTTCCTCAAGACTCAATTCAGTCACTGGGTCCTCAGGATCTTCCACGACCTCTTTAAACTGGAACACTTCTATACCACCAGTTTTTTCATCATAATGGACTTCAATATCAGCCCGGGGACCAAGCTTCTTTTTTGCAGCTGACTCAATAGCATCTTTTATAGTCGTTATAAGGACCTCGGTTTCTATCCCTTTTTCCCTGCTTACCTGTTCAACAACCCGTTTAATATCTGTAATAAACATCCATATTCTCCGTATGCGCTAAGCAAGTCTTGCTTTTTTAATCTGTCCATGGGGAATTTCAATTATTTTTCCATTTATGGACAAACCAGCAACGTCATTGCTGAAACTTTTAAGAATTCCTGTAAATTTTTTCCGCCCGTCAATAAGTTCAAATGTTTCAACGCGCACCTTATTCCCTGTAAATTTCAGGAAATCACCCTTCTTTTTTAATGGACGTTCCGGACCGGGAGAAGACACCTCCAGCCTGTATGGTCCCATATCCTCCATGTAAACATCTATCAGATCACCAATCTGGCGGCTCATATTTACGCAGTCGTCTATGGTAATTCCACCTGGTTTGTCAATAAAAATCCTGATGACCATAGTCCCGTTTCCACCAACACATTGGGAATGGACAAGTTCAATATCCTCTGCAAGGCATAAAGGTTCAACAATCTTTTCTATTTTTTCGACAAATAAATTGTTATTTACAGTCTGCGTCATCATAATTTTAATGTGTTGTAAATTTGTAAAATATCACTATGCTGAAAAATATCTTTCTCTCCTGCAAAGTCCGGTGATTCTCAAAATTGCAGTCTCTAAAAAACAAAAACGGGCAAATGCCCGTCCCTGATATACTCTTTCGTTGTACAACATGCAGAATCATCGTCACATAAAACAAAATCTGCTTTTATCCAAATAGCCCTCAAGGATAATAATGGAGCGGGCAACGAGGTTCGAACTCGCGACCCCAAGCTTGGGAAGCTTGTACTCTACCAACTGAGCTATACCCGCACATTAATATAAAAATATAACCTAAATTAAAGCACTTGTCAATACCAAGTTTGCAGTCCGGCATAACAGAACTTATTAAATTCCGCATTAAGTTCCGCAGGGACAATAGTTACACAGAATTTATTAAGGAAGATCTGCTTTAAATTTTTTAATAATTAATTTTGAGATATGGTTGTGAACACCTTTAACCATTTTTTCCTTTAAAGTCTTTTCCCAGGACCTGTAAACAACCCTCAATGAAAGGGATTTTTTATTTTCCAAAAGGGGCTTTCCTTCATAAACATCAAAAAGAAAGACATCTTCAATAAGAGGATTCTTTTCCATAAGACCGTTAATCTCGGAAATCACAGCTCCTGCTTCAACCTCTTTATCCACAATTATCGTAATATCCCTTGATAAAGATGGAAATTTTGGAATTGCCGTGGCATCTATTGATTCCGGCAACACCTTCAGCAGTCTCTCAACATCGATATCAAAAACAAAAGCATCCTGTTTAAGACTGAAATTATTTAAAACAGGAGAATCTATCTGCCCTATGCTTCCGAGTTGTTGTCCTCCTTTTGTAATAACAGCGGCATAACCCTTTTTAAAATAGGGAAATTTTTTATCATCTGCCCTTGAAAAAACGGCATTAAAAACTCCAAGCCCGTTAAGGAGACCTTCAACAGCCCCTTTTATGTCGAAAAAGTCGCAGTCAATTTTCTTAGAATGCCATGACAGTTCAGATTTTGCACCTGTCCACAGAGCTGCCATCATCTCTTTTTCTTCCGGCTGGACACCTTTTTCTTTTGCAAAAAACACATGGCCTGTCTCAAAAATTTTTAAGTCATCAATCTGCTGATAATTGTTACGCCTCATGGTGTCAAGAAGCCCCGGCAGCAGGGATGTCCTTAAAACAGCCATCTCCTCGGAAATAGGGTTGAGAATTTTTTCAACGTTTCTTTTTTTATCCCCGGAATCAAGAAGAAGTTTGTCGCAGAAATCAGGAGAAGTAAAACTGTAATTAACAGCTTCGCTGAAACCAAATCCGTTCATGATCTCTTTTATGTTCTCCCTGAGGGTTATAACAGGGGACAATTTCCCTCCCTGTGCAGGTATTTCAGGAAAACTTGTCTTTATATTATCATACCCCCACAGCCTTGCAACTTCTTCGGAAAGGTCCTCAGGTCTTGAAACATCAACCCTGAAGCAGGGCACAATAACTTTTAAAACCGTATCGTTTACCCTTGTTACTTTAAATTCAACCGACTCTAAAAATTCACTTATTTCAGAGGAAGAGAAATCTGTACCAAGACGTTTGTTAAGGGAATTGATATCAAGCATAATTTCAGTTAAAGGCTTTTTTACCGGGTGTTCATCAATAATACCCTGCACAATGGAACCATCCCCGATATCCGCCATAAGGGCAAGTGCGCGTTTAAGGGCATTTTTTGTGTTGCAGGGATCCACTCCCCTTTCAAAACGATGGGAAGCATCTGTGATGATGCCGGATCTCTTTGAGGTCTTCCTTACGGACACAGGGTTGAAATCAGCACTTTCAACAAGGACCCTTGTTGTTTTTTCCGAAATTTCTGAATTTTCACCGCCCATCACACCTGCAACGGCAACGGGACCTTCACCATCACATATCATCAGCATATCAGGCTCAAGATCGTGTTCTTTGCCGTCAAGGGTGGTGAATTTTTTATCATCCCCGGCTTTTCTGACTTCAATCCTGCCATGGGCAATAAGGTCAAAATCAAAGGCATGCAGGGGCTGCCCCGTTTCCATCATTACAAAATTGGTAATATCAACAATATTGTTAACAGGAGTCATTTCAATTGATTCAAGTCTCTGCCTGAGCCAGAACGGTGACGGTTTAACCTTGACATCAAGAACAAGACCTGCGGCGTATCTTGGACAGAGATCAGGATCAATTATATCAACTTTTGCAAAATCCTCTATTAAAGAAGTTTCTTTAGTTTTTTTACCATCAAGATCAGCCTTTGGGATAAAAAGCTCTGCAGCAGGTCTTTTAAAAGCTGCAATTTCCCTTGCAACCCCTGTCATGCTTAAACAGTCCGGCCGGTTCGGGGTAAGATCTATATCAAAAATATAATCACTTAAACCCAAAGCATCAGCAAGTGCTGTCCCGGGAACAAGATCCTGGTCAAGCTCCATTATACCTGAAAAAATAGAATCAAGCTTAAGCTCGGATGAACTGCACAGCATACCTTCGGAGACCTCTCCCCGCAGCTTTGATTTTTTTATCTTGAAATCACCGGGTAAAACAGCACCGATCAGGGCACACGGGACAACAAGCCCCTCCCTGACATTGGGAGCACCGCAGACTATATTTTTTATCTGGTCATTTCCCACATTAACACTGCAGCAGGTAAGCTTGTCAGCATTGGGATGTTTTCTCGTTTCTTCAACCCTTGCCACAACAACTTTGTCAAGATAAGCATACCTGTCATAAAAAGACTCAACTTCCAACCCTGCCATGGTGAGTTTTGCTGCCATTTCAGAGGGTTCAATATCAACCGATGTATATTCTTTTAACCAGCTTAAACTGACTTTCATATCAAAATTGACCTAAAAAACGCATATTATTTTCAAAAAATTTTCTCAAGTCATCTATGCCGTATTTGAGCATTGCAAGACGCTCGATCCCCACTCCAAAAGCGAAACCCGTGTATTTATCAGTATCATATCCCATATTCTCAAACACCGCAGGATGCACCATGCCAGCACCGAGAATCTCTAACCACCCTGATTTTGAGCACACCCTGCACCCTTTTCCTTTACAGATCACGCATCGAATATCAACTTCTGCACTTGGCTCGGTAAAAGGAAAATAACTCGGGCGGAACCTTAAAGATGTTTCCTTATCAAAAATCTGCTGAATAAATGTTGTCAGAATACCCTTAAGATCTCCAAAGGACACGTTCTTATCAACCATCAACCCTTCCACCTGGTGAAACATGGGGGTATGGGTAATATCTGAATCGCACCTGTAAACCTTACCCGGTGCAATAATCCTCACAGGAGGCTGAGTTTTTTCCATAACCCGTGGTTGAGTCGGTGAAGTATGAGTCCTTAAAACTATGGAATCGGATATATAAAAAGTATCCTGCATATCCCTTGCAGGATGGTACTTTGGTATATTAAGAGCCTCAAAATTATAATAATCCGTCTCAACTTCAGGGCCTTCTGCAATATCAAACCCGAGTTTTACAAAAATATCAGAAATTTCCCTTGAAATTTTAGTAATGGGGTGGAGGTGCCCCCTTGTCATGGGACGACCCGGCAGGGTTACATCGATAAAATCATCTGTACCGCCCTTTTGGGCTTTCAGTTTATCAGCGGCTTTTTTAAATGCCTTGTCAAGTACGGTCTTAAGTAAATTGGCATTTTTACCTGCATTTGGTCTTTCTTTTTCAGGAAGCTTTGAAATATTCCTTAAAAATGTTGTAACAAGTCCCTTTCTGCCGAGATATTTAATTGAAAGACTTTCCAAATCTTCAGACGTCAAGGCTTTTTCAAGTTCTTCAAACGCCTGTTGTTCAATCTCTTTTATGCTTTTTACCACAATTGCCCTCTACTCCGACAGGATCAAAACTGAGATGCTGCTTTTGAAGCTATCTGGGAAAAACCTGCAGGGTCATTCACAGCAAGATCAGCCAGCACTTTTCTGTCAAGTTCTATATTAGCAAGTTTAAGCCCGTGTATAAATTTATTATAAGAAAGGTCATTCATCCTTGCAGCCGCATTTATCCTGATGATCCACAGTTTACGGAAATCCCTTTTACGTGCCCTGCGGTCACGGTAAGCATACATCAATGCCTTATTAACAGAATCTGCAGCCGTACGGTAAAGTTTACTGCGACTACCCCTGAAACCCCTGGCAAGCTTTAGGACTTTATTTCTGCGCCTTCTTGCTTTAAAACCTCTTTTTACTCTCATTATTATGCTCCCTGGAATAAAGTATCTATCCGTTTGGCAACAGACGTTTTACTTCTTTCATATCTGATTTATCAATAATCTGATCAAGTCTGAACGATCTTTTCCTCTTTGTCGTTTTCTTTGTCAAAATATGACTTGAATGTGATTTCCTGAATTTATAATGTCCTGAACCTGTTTTTTTAAAGCGCTTTGCAGCCGCTCTATTGGTCTTTATCTTTGGCATATTCCATTCTCCATTACATTGGCAGTCTCTTCAAAAAATATAATGGCATAAACCACCTCATAGCGGGCAGGTTATACCACCATAGAAAAAGTTAATATTGTTTAATTAAATTCCAATTCCAAAAATTATTTTGGCGACAGCAGCATGGTCATTGTCCTGCCCTCAAATTTAGGTTCCTGCTCAATCTGGGCAAATTCATCTGACATTTCAGCCACTTTTGACAGAATCTGCCTTGCCTGTTTGGAAAGTGTGATTTCTCTTCCCCTGAACACCACAGTAACCTTAACCTTATCACCATTACCGACAAACTTTCTGATATGCTTGACCTTTGTTTCAAGATCATGGGTATCAGTTTTAGGCCTGACTTTAATTTCCTTAATCTGAAATCCCTTCTGCTTTTTCCGGGATTCCTGATGTTTTTTTGTTAATTCATATTTATATCGGCCATAATCCATTATTTTACAGACAGGAGGTTTTGCCGTTGGCGACACCTCCACAAGATCCAATTTATGATTTCCAGCTTTTTTAAGAGCTTCATCTATGGGCATAACTCCTATCTGGTCACCATCAACGCCTATAACACGGACTTCTCTGGCCCGGATATCCCTGTTCACATTAATCCTGTTGCGCTGGTTACTTTGTCTACCTATCCTGCACCTCCTGCTGATTTATTAATAGTGTATTGCCTATGGCTGATTTTATATAGCAACTACTGATCATACAGCCTTCACCTGATAATTGCAAGCAGTATTTCTCGAATCTGCCCACATCCCTTGATTCAGGATCGAAAATTTTATAAGTTGAACGATATTGATTGTCTTCTTTTCCCATATACTTAGTGCCTTACCCCTGAATTTCTGCAATAAAAAACAAGAAATTGAGGCAGACACATGGGTTGCGGGCATTGCTCGCTTTAGTTGCATCAAAGGCCGAATACGTTGGTTGAGTATGCAACCTTTAATGTGCCTTGTACTTGGGGTAGGAATTCTGCGTTATTTCTGTTCAACTTATTTCATCTCCAATCCTAAACAGCTGTTATTTGACCTGTTATAACTCAACAGACTGATCAAGTGTATAACGCTCAAGCTCACTGTTTTTCCAATACAAATTATCCTCTTTTTTAAAAAATTTTTGAAAAAGGTCAAGACTTTTTTTCCGTAATACCCCTGAAGTCACATTAATTCCGCTCCCGCTGTAAAGTGACGGCAATTGTTTAAGGTCACATTTTGTACCGCCTCCCATGGGGTCCTCGTATGCATATACTATTTGTTTTATTCCTGACAAAATTATGGCTGCAAAACACATGAGACACGGCTCCATTGTGGAAAAAAGTACTGCCCTGTCAGGGCAGAAATCCAGATCTTCAGATTCAAGTTTTTTTAATGCCCTTATTTCAGCGTGATCAATTTCACTGGCCCTTGTTGTTTTTGATGATGTCCCTGTCCTTGATCCCGTGGAAATTACCCTGTCATGCTGAACAATAACACATCCAACGGGGAAATCCCCTCTGCTAAAAGCTTTTTGAGCTTCTTCAAGTGCAGACTCCATATAATATACGTTCTTTGATGATTCGATAACACTGCCCCATATCTGAATTATGATAATTAAAAAATACCTTTACAAAATTTAAACAATATGCACAATAATTTTATTACATTTATTTAAATTTGGCATGAATATACATGAATTTATTGATTTTTCTAATGAAGAAGCTTAGAATCAAAACATATTCAGATCATTATCGGCCTTATGGCCGTTTTTTATAAGAAAGAGCTCTATTTTGACAGAGTAACTGATGCTCTTTTTATGTTCGTTGTGAGGCGCTGGAACGTTGTCCAGCCCGGCCTCATGGCCGTTATATGAAACTCGCTTCGATCCGGCCGTCGGGAAAAGGTATTACCCTTCACTCATCCTCGCAAATCATCCATGATTTGCTCCGAGGGAAATGGCAGTTCCTGTCACGTCCTGTGACCCCACTGCCATTTAATCCGTTCAGGGCAATACCTGTTCCCTGCGGCCTTCAGTGTGGAGTTTCATGCTTGGTCAAAATCTCTGATTTTGTGTCCGAAGGACATGGGGGTTATAAGAAACAATGGAAATCAAATGAATTTTGTAAATAAAAATACTGCTGAAAAGAATAATATAATCAGAATCAATCAATATGATATCAGAGACAATGCCCCGTCAATTCGACAGGCATACCAGGCAAGAGAGGAGGGTTTTCTTTCCAGATTTGCCTGTCCAAGCGTAAAGACAAAAGGACGGAAAAAAACAGAAGCTGCCTGCAGCATGAGGACCCCTTTTCAGATTGACAGGGACAGGATAGTTTATTCCAATGCATTCAGAAGGCTGAAATACAAAACCCAGGTGTTTTTGTCTCCCCTTGGTGATCATTACAGGACAAGACTGACACACACCCTTGAAGTTTCTGAAATTGCAAGGAATATAGCAAGGGCAATGAGGCTGAACGAAGATCTTGCAGAAGCCGTTGCCCTCGGCCATGACCTCGGCCATACTCCATTTGGTCATGGTGGCGAAACAGCACTCCAGGAAATATATTCTTTAAATTTTTCCCATGCGGAGCAGAGTTTAAGGGTGGTTGACGTTTTGGAAAATAAAGGAAAAGGACTAAATCTTACAGAAGAAGTGAGAAACGGTATTCTTAAGCACTCAAAGGGTTTCGGAGATATTATGCCATCGGTTCCCGGGGAGACGGCATCAACCATTGAAGGAAAAATTGTAAGAATTGCCGACATAATTGCCTATCTTAATCATGACCTTGATGATGCCATAAGAAGCGGTGTAATTAAAATCAATGATATCCCGGCAATATGCGTAAAAGAGATAGGCAGAACCCATTCGGAAAGGGCAAGAACAATGATTCAGGAAGTTGTTTATAACAGCGTTGTAAATAAAGGCCGACTGGAGCTGAGCATGGGAGATAAAATATTTTCCGCAATGACTGTATTAAGACAATTTTTATATAAAAATGTTTACAGATCTGCCTCAGTTCACAGTGAATTTATCAAGGCAAAAAAAATATTAACCGAGCTTTACCAGTATTTCTTAACCAACACAAATCAACTACAGAAAGAACTTGAAAAAATGGAAATGGCACCATGGGATCCCTGTAAAAATTCTCTGGAAAGAGCGGTCTGCGATGTTATTGCCAGCATGACAGACAGATATGCCATGGAAATTTATTCAAGGGTATTTCTGCCCATCCCCAATGTTTAAACATGAAAAAAACCAAAATAGAAAACCATAAAAAAACTATTTAATTAATAAATGTCAGTTGTCTCAAAATTTGCAACAACTGGCAAAAATGAAAAAGATATCTCATGGTTGGTGATTGTAAGAAAAAATTATCAGTCTTGGATATCCACTTGTTTGTCAATGACATCCCAGATTAAGACAAAAAGATTTAAAGATTTCATCAAATACTTTATTATTAAGTCGCCCATATTTCTTTTTGATTAAAGAAGCACTGAGTGTAAAGATTTTATCGTATCTTACCCAGCTTATTTTTGGTAGGTTTCCATGTTTTAAAGAATTATCATCTATCTGTACTGCTTTTTCCATAGTATCCACGGATGTAACAGCTAATCCAATAAAATCCCCGCGCTGATCAGGACAGGTAAGAACAAGTACGGGACGTCTTTTACTTGTTGATAAATCAGTATAAGGGAAAGGTATGCCCACAATTGAGGCAGGTTCAACATTCATCCCAGATTCCATCTTCGTTGTTTTCCCATATATGATCCATAACCTGAGCCTGAGCATTTTGCAAATTCTGTATTTCACTGTCATTAAGGTTATGTTTTTTTTCAATATATGTTAAAAAATCAAGGACTTCCCTAGCCAGATGTTCCGGCAATCTGCTTGCTTCCCTATAAATTTTTTCCGCAGTATTCAAGATGAATTCCCTCTATTTTTTTAAAAAATTAAAATACTATTTCCAAAGTTTATTTGATGAATGAATGAATCTATGACCGCAAATGACCGTTGGCATTTATTTTGCTTCTGTTAAGCTGAACAACGCTGAGA
>WGCX01000084.1 GCA_015493575.1 Desulfobacteraceae bacterium
AGTTTAATCCGGTGATAATGGCAGAGAGGCCACACCCGTTCCCATCCCGAACACGGAAGTTAAGCTCTCTTGCGCCGATGGTACTGCACGGGCAGCTGTGTGGGAGAGTAGGACATTGCCGGATTATTTTATATAGAGGCTGAAAAGCCCTGCAAAAGCCCTGACTGGATAACTTCCAGTCAGGGCTTTTTTGATTTTTTGAGGAAGCGCAGCGCAGCTCATATCAGCCTCATGGCAGTTTATAAGAAAGAGCTCATTTTTGGCAGCGTAACTGATGCTCTTTTTATGTTCGTTGAGAGGCGCTGTAACTCAGCTCAGATCTGCATCATGGCCGTTATAAAGATGCTGCTTTTAAAAGAAACTACTGGGGAAAATTTAAAAAGGATTCCGGATATTTTTTTATTTCCAGAATCAAATCTTTTTAGGGTATGTTTAAGGCCGTAAATTACAGGACCGGAGCATACCCCGTCACTTTATTTCTGCTGGTTCTTATACCATTGCGCCGGTTTGACAATCAGGGGAGGGACAAGTCCATCACCTTTGCTGTCAAACTGGTACATGGGCGACCCAATACCGGGCACTTTGACATCTCTTAAGTTCTTTATAAAAGATGCGCGGTCAATGCCGCCGTTTTCAATCACTTTTGCTGCAACTTTTACAGCATCATATCCGTAAATCGCTGCCAGGGGTGGCGCTTCGTTATATTTCTTTTTGAAATGGGATACCAGAAACCGGGCTGTCGGTTTTTTAAGATCCAGGGACAATAAAGATGTAATATAAATATTGTCCAGATTTCCGGCAAGTTCAAAAAATTTGGGAGCTGTCAGGGAATCAGGTCCGTACATAGTTACATCCCATCCCATTTTACGTACCTGCCTGGCAATCATTCCCCCTTCATTATAGGTTATAAATAATAAAAGGATATCCGGGTTTTTGCTTTTTGCCTGTAAAATGATGGATGAAAAATCCACATCCTGTCCTGGTGTGATAACATCATCCGTGGAAATGGTT
Organism: Desulfobacteraceae bacterium; assembly: GCA_015493575.1. Lineage (GTDB taxonomy): Bacteria > Desulfobacterota > Desulfobacteria > Desulfobacterales > Desulfobacteraceae > WGCX01. The sequence continues at coordinate 1,012 of WGCX01000084.1, forward strand.
AAACCTATTTTCTTCGCTTCCACTTTGGCATACTTGCGTAGTTGCTGCCCATAATCCTGGTTTTCACTGATGATGGCAATGGTTTTGGCTTTGAACTTATCTTTACAGGTTTTGATCATAAAATTTGCAATACTTTTTGTGGTGTATGTCAGGCGGATCAGGTTGTCGAATCCCTGTTCCGTTATGGAACTGGCGTTTGCATAGGTAATGATATCGGCAAGACCGTATCGGTTATAAATCGGAGTTGCGGCCAGTGCACAGCTACTCATGGTGGGTCCAAGGACAGCGATGTATTTTCCGGAGACCACGTCTTTGGCCACATTTGCAGATTCCTTTGGATCTCCTCGATCATCAAAGAACTTCAGTTTCAGGGTGTAGCCTTTTAAAGCACCTGCCTGGATACCGCCTGCGGCATTGATCTCTTTAATGGCTATCTCCTGGCCACGCCTGTCATCCAGGCCGTAATCACCATATTTTCCGGTGCATGCATCATACCCGGCCAGGCTGATGGTTTTATTGTTTTTGTCAATGCCGTCTTTTGTTACTTTGGCAAACCCCGGGGTAATTTCCAGAGCCAGTACAACGATCAAACACGTTAAACCTGCTAACCATTTCTTCATTTTTTGTCTCCTTTTATTGTTATATTATCAAGGTATTATACCTCGCCCAAATAACTTTTTCTGATCTCTTCAGAATCCAGCAAATCTGCCGACTTGCCCTGGTGAACGATTTTTCCAAGTTCAATCACATAGGCACGCTGGGTGATTTTCAGCGCTTTTTTAACATTCTGTTCCACCAGCAGAATGGACAAGCCGGTCTTGTTCAGCTCCCTGATGGTTTTAAATATCTGGTTGACAAGGACAGGTGCCAGACCCATGGAAGGTTCATCAAGAAACAGCAGTTTCGGTCGTTTCATCAATCCCCTTGCAATGGCAAGCATCTGCTGCTCTCCACCGCTGAGAGTACCGGCTTTTTGTTTTTTACGTTCCCCGAGAATGGGAAACATTTCGTAATATTTTTCCATGTCCTGACGGATCGCCTTTTTATCTTTCCGTCCAAAGGCTCCCATCTGCAGATTGGTTTCCACAGTTCGCTGGGTAAAAACCATCCGTCCTTCAGGAACATGGGAAATCCCGAGATTGACAATTTTTTCCGGTGGCAAATTATTGATGGTTTGCCCCTTAAAGGAAATATTTCCGCTTGATGCTTTAATTAAACCGGATACAGTTTTGAGGAAAGTGGTTTTTCCGGCACCATTGGAGCCGATCAGGGCCACGATTTCCCCGGCTTTTATTTCAAGGTCAACTCCGAACAGGGCCTGAATTTTGCCATAGCCGGATTCCAGAGAGTGAATTTTAAGCATTAAAGATCTCCTTCATCTCCCAGGTATATTGCCTGGACATCTTTATCATTTTGAATTTGGGTGGGGGTGCCTTCCTGGAATTTTGACCCGTTGGCCAGCACAATCAGCCGCTGGGCAACAGACATGATGAATCTCATGTTATGCTCAATAACAAAAACAGTGATTCCTTTTGTTTGCAGCAGTTTGATAAAATCAGCAAGGTCATCCATCTCCACCGGGTTCATGCCTGCACATGGCTCATCAAGCAGCAGCAGGTAAGGATCGGAAACAATGGCACGGCAGATTTCAAGCAGCCGCTGTTTTCCATAGGGCAGGTTTTTTGCCAGTATGCCTTGACTGTCTGAAAGCTCGGCGAGTTCCAGCACTGTCATTGCCTTTTTCTTTGCCTGGTGTTCAACTCTTCTTGTTTTAAGGAATCGTGCATAGACATCCCAGAGCGATGTGTCTATCCTGCAGTGAAGCCCGATAAGAATATTTTCAAGGACTGTAATGTTGGGGAACACCCTCAGGTTTTGAAATGTCCTTGAAATGCCTTTTCCCGTGATCACATGGGCAGGCAGGCCGGTGATATCTTCATCATTAAATATAAATTGGCCCTTAGTGGGAGCATAAAGCCCGGACAAGTTGTTGATAAATGTGGTTTTCCCAGACCCGTTGGGACCGATCATGCCGACGATTTCACCTTTATCCACGGTAAGGCTGACATCATTCAAGGCGATGACACCACCGAATTTTTTTTGAATTGTTTTCGCGGTCAGAAGGCTCATATTACATTTCCTTATCACTTTGGTGATTGTGTTCATTCAAATATTGGTTAATCTTTAAATGCTGATGTACCGAAAATACCCTGGGGCCTGTAAAGCAGCACCGCCACCATGATCACGCCGATGATCAGCATTCTGTATTCGGAAATGCTCCGGAAATATTCCGTGGCAAGGGTCATGACGATGCCCCCTGCCACGGGGGCCAGTAATGAACCCATTCCGCCCACGATGACCATGATTATCATGAGACAGGATTCCTCCAGACGGAAATTGGATGGCGTGACCGTTGTCTGGTATACCGCAAGATAACTGCCGGCAAGACCTGCATAAAAACACCCGATGGCAAATACAATGATCTTATAGATGGCCGTGTTGATTCCCATGACTGAGGCGGCCAGTTCATCCTCCCTTATGGCAATAAATGCCCGGCCGAACCGTGAGTGAATCAGGAGGGAAATGGTTATATAGGTAAAGGCCAGCAGGATCAGGCCCAGGTAGTAAAAATCAGCCTCCGTACGGATTGACCATCCCAGAATGCTTGGGATGGGGATGCCCACGATGCCCATGGCACCATTGGTAAACCCAATCCAGGCCTGGGCCACAAGCCGGAATATCTCTCCAAAGGCAATGGTCAATAGACAAAAATAATCTCCCCTGACTTTTCGGGTTGGAAGCCCCAGGAGGATGCCGAATAAAAGTGCAACAACGCCGGATAGTAACGGGCAGGGTAGAAAACTAAATCCATACCGTTTGATGAGAATGGCCGTGGTATATCCGCCCAGGCCGTAGAATGCTGCATGCCCGAAGGAAAGCAGTCCGGCATACCCCAGGATCAGGTTCAGACCCATGCAGAGAATGGTATAGAGGATTATATAATTGATAATACCCAGGTAATACATGTTGGTAATGATTTTGGGCAGTAAAAGACAGACGATGAACAGCATTCCATAGGCCACTGCTTTATATTTAGGTGAATTCAGGATTGAATTGGATCCGATGTTTTCCATTGTCGTTACCCCTTTTTTTCATTTTTGTTGAATGGTTATACCTTGCTCTGCTCAACTGCTCCCATAATACCCGTGGGCTTAACCAGAAGGACGATGATTAATAATAAAAAGGTGATGGGATCACGGTAGGATGTTGACACATACACCCCGATGAAATTTTCACAGATCCCAAGAAACATACCCCCCACCAGAGCGCCGCTTAAACTACCGATACCGCCGATAACAGCTGCGGTAAATGCAATGATTGTCCCTCGAAATCCCATGGAAAGAGACACGGCATTGTAGGAGGTTGAATACAGGATTCCGCCGAAAACCCCCAGCATGCCGCCGATGAAATACACCATACTGATGGTTTTATTGATGGGTATCCCCATCAGGCTGGCGGTGGGGATATCTTCTGAAACACATAGAATGGCCTTTCCGTAGGGGTGGTATTTCAGGAAAACAGTAAACAGTATGATCAGTCCCACGGCAATGGACAGGATAATGATCTGGGTCAAGGGGATGTTCATGCCGAAAAAATGAAATGTATGTGCACTGAGGATGGAAGGAAAGTCCAGTACCTGATTTCCCCATTCTAATTCATTGCAGTTCTGGATCACGTAGGCCGCACCGAGAGCCGTTATCATGGAGATCATACGGTGCTGTTCGGATCTGAGGCGCCGGTAGGCAATGATTTCGACAAGGGAGGCAAGAATCCCCCCCATGACGGCTGCCACGAGAATGGCAAGGAAAGGATTGATATGATATTTCCCGAGAAGGGTGTAGCAGATGAACGTCCCGAATATGTAAACATCGCCATGGGCAAAATTCATCAGTTTTAAAATGCTGTATACCATACTGTATCCAATTGTAACCAAAGTATAAATTGCACCAATCATGATACCGATAAACAATACGTCTAAAAACATTGCCTGCTCCTTATTTTATAGTTGTTGAGCCATACTGTTAGAATGCACTGACACGATTAGAATGCACTGACACGACGCTGGGCAAAGTGATAGATCCTTGAGCCCGCTTCATAGAAAAGCCCGCGGAGCCTTCTTCCGAACACATTCTCAGGCTGGGATACCGGCAAGGGAATGATGGTTGCATCCGGAATTTTGATATACTCTGCCAGAAGTCTGCCCATCACGCTTCCAGGGCCGATTCCCCGTCCGTTGTAGCTGGTGACTGTGATAAAATTTGGATCCAGGATATGGAAGCGGGGGATGTGGTCGGTGGTCATGGCAATACATCCATACCATGCATGATCTAAAGAGATATTTCCGATCTGGGGGAACACTTTGTTGATGGTTCTTTTTGCCCAGTTTTTGTGGAGTGAGTATGTCATATTCTCAAGCTGCCCCACACTGCCGACAATCAAACGGCCGGCATCATCCAGCCGGTAGGATGAGAGGATTAAATTGGTGTCCCAGGCGCCCTGTTTGTCCGGCAGGACGGTTTTCAGGATATTTTCCGGCAGCGGCTGTGTGGCAAACTGGAAGTAGTTGAACGGAATCATCTGCTGTGTTGTATCCTTGAAAGCGTGCTCCCCATAGCCCTGTGTGGCTAAAATGACTGCTCCGGCGGTTACAACGCCCCCGGTAGTGGTCAGTTCCCAACCGCTGGCGGTTTGCCTGACGGATGTTACAGGAGAGTTGGTATGGAGTCTGGCACCTGCGCCATGGGCTGCCCTTGCAAGACCGTAGGCATAGGCCAGTGGCTGCACTGTGCCGGCTCTTTTATCAAGAAGTGCACCTGAAAATAATGTGCTGCCGGTCTGTACTGCTGCGGCATCACGGTTAAGGAGTTTAACCGGAGCACCGCGTTCCTGCCACTGGGCTTCCCGCTGCTGCAGGGCACGATATCCGCTCCTGGAATCAGCACAGTGGAGTGTTCCGGTACGGTGGGCTTCACATTGTATATTATGCTTTTTTATGAGGTGAAATACTAGGTCGGGTGATGCGCCCAATACACGCATCAGTTCTTCGCCCATATCTTTTCCAAGTTTGGAAATGACATCTTCGGGCATGAGCCAGAGGCCTGCGTTGACAAGACCAACATTCCGGCCGGCACCGCCAAAACCGATATCCCTTGCTTCTAAGAGCAGGGCATCTGTGCCTTGTTCAGCCAGGTGAAGGGCTGCGGACAAACCTGTAAATCCGCCACCGATAATGGCGACATCTGTTTTGGTCTTACCCTCAAAGGGGTTAAAATGCTGCGGCTCAGGGGCTGTTTTTTTCCACAATCCGTGGGTCAGATTCATATTTTTCACTTGTTTTCTCCTTTACATAATCCCACTAAAAGGGGCGCGTACAAGGGTGGTGTGCACGTAATTTATCATGGTAAAAAAATCAAATACCGGAAATCCTGTCGCGTCTTGAATGGCATGGGCATAGGGTGGAAGATCACTGCATTCAAGAAGAATGCTGCCGATATCCGGATGTTGCCTTGTCAATTCCCGGGCCACTTCGACGACTTCAGTCTGGATTCTAAAAGAGTCCAGACTTCCTTTTTCTCTTAGAATGGCGTCCCTGAATTCAGGCTTATTTTCCATCCCGGCAATTGCCAGAGGGATGTCTCTGGAAATACCTGTGGATGTCAGGTGCATGGGCTTTAAACAGGATGCATTTGCAGTGATGATCCCGATTTTTTTTCCAGTGATTTGATATATAAACGGAATCTGGAGAAGACTTGAAAGCAGTACAGGGATATTCAGGCTTTGTGCAACTTTCTGTTGAAACATGGCCATAAATCCGCAGGCGCCAGTTACTGCCCGGACACCGCTGTTGTAAAGTCTTTGTGCTGCATCAATAAACGGATCGGCCAGTGCAGGGTCCTGCTGATTCAGCAGGCGGTCTATGGAAGCGCCTTCCACTTTTTCATAGCGCACAGAAAAGGGAAAGGTGCTGGCATTGCCGACATTTCCAGGGATACAGGGGTAGGACGCATCCAGAATCAAAATGCCAATGGTCTCACCATACCAGGCCTGCTCGGGTCTGGTAACTAAAAATCTGGACATTTTACACTCCCTTGTTCAGATGGTTCATGTCTAAATATCATTAAAATATCAATAATATTTTTAAAGTACTTTAATGACAGTATCACTGACATATCAATGATACTGTCAGCCTGTCAAGTATTTTTACAAAAAAAATCCATGATCTACAAAAATAATGTGAAATTAAGCGAGGCGGTTTAAAATACTTGAATTTGTTGGATGGTTGGGTTAAATAGGGTAGCCATGTGGCATATCAATAATATATCATGATTTTAATCCATTATAACTGAGTGTTGACTATGAAAGAATCGATCTATCAGACCATGCGGAAGCGGATTTTGTATCTGGAGTATACACCCGGGCAGATTTTAAACGAAAAAGTGCTGTCTGAGGAGTTTGGGGTGAGTCGGTCACCGATCAAAAATGTGCTTAATCGACTGGAGTGGGAAGAGTTTGTCAGGGTGATCCCCCGCACCGGAAGCATGGTTACTGACATTAAATTCAGCAAGGTGATGAACATATATCAGATACGCTTTGAAATCGAATCCTTTGAAGCAGGGCTGGCAGAGGAAAAATTTTCTTCAAGGCATATGTCACAACTCAAAGATTTGTGCGATGACTGCCAAAGAGTTCTGGACGAAAAAGATCCCAAAGCCCTGGCACAAATTGATGCAGGCCTGAGAAACATTATCCATGATGCTGCTGGTAATTTTGAACTGGAAAAACTTTCCGATCGATTATACTCACAAACCTTCAGGCTTTGGTACATTGTTATGGGTAAAAATGACTGGCATAAAGAAGTGAACGCAGTAAAAAAAGAACTTATGACACTCCTGGATTATTTTGTATCCGGCAAGTCAAAAGAGCTGGCCTCAATACGTAGAAACCAATTGATCTACCATGTAGAACGCCTTCGCCTCATATTCCTGGGCACGAGCAGATAAGGATCGAAAATTTTATAAGTTGAACGAAATTGCGAAAAATATAAAAGCTGTGATCGCATGGTGCATGCGGTCACGGAAAAGCGGAAAAACAGCATTTTTTTAATTAATACAGCCGCTGGTTTTAAACGTAAATACTAAGGGAAAAATGTAAAATGAAATATATAGGAGCCCATGTCAGTATCAGCGGAGGTGTTGAAAATGCCCCTTTGAATGCGGCAAGAATCGGAGCAAAATCCTTTGCCATGTTCACAAGAAATCAGAGGCGATGGGTCTCAAAACCCCTTAAAGATAAAAATATTTCAAAATTTAAGGAAAACTGCGAGGCTGTTGGATACGATTTAAGACATGTTCTTCCACATGACAGTTATCTTATCAATCTCGGGCACCCGGACGAGGATGCACTTGAAAAATCAAGGACAGCGTTTCTCGATGAAATGCAGCGCTGTGAAAACCTCGGACTTCAATACCTGAATTTTCATCCCGGAAGCCACCTGAACAGAATAGATCCGGATCTCTGCCTGGAACGGATTGCACAATCCTTAAATATTGTTCTTCACGGGACAACAGGTGTCACGGCAGTTATTGAAAATACAGCAGGTCAGGGTACCAATCTGGGATATCGATTCGAGCATCTTGCAAAAATTATTGAGAATGTCCGGGACAAGGACAGGGTGGGTGTATGTCTTGACACCTGCCACACTTATTCAGCAGGGTATGATATTAAAACCTGCAGCGCATTTGAAAAAACCCTTGAGCAGTTTGACTCAATTATCGGTATCAACTTTTTAAAGGCCATCCACCTTAATGATTCAAAAAAGAAATTTGAAAGTCGTGTAGACAGGCACGAGAGTATTGGAAAGGGCTCTATAGGGCTTGATACCTTTAAATTCATCATGAACGATCCGCGCTTTGACAATATTCCAATGGTGCTTGAGACACCTGATCCATCAATATGGCAGAAGGAGATCAAACTCCTCTACGATATGATTGATTAACAAGAACTCATTTAGCCCCCTCTGTTTGCTGATAAATAAAAATTATTGTCAAGTTTCCCACCATACTGTATGTTATTACTTATGGATACTAATGAACATATCAAATTTTGGATTGATAGTTCTGATGATGATTTTCGTGCAATGACGCATTTGTTCGAAAAAGGGGACTACACTTGGTCTTTATTTATAGGGCATCTGGTTTTAGAAAAATTACTGAAAGCCTGGTATGTAAAAAACAATGCAAAAAATCCTATTTTTATTCATGATCTTGTTCGTCTTGCCGAAAAAGGGAATTTGATACTTGATGATGACCAGAAAGATATCCTGGATAC
>WGCX01000085.1 GCA_015493575.1 Desulfobacteraceae bacterium
ATCTTAACTTTTGAGATTAACATATATTTACTGTTTGATAACAACAAATAAGAAAAGCCTGCCCCCCGTTTTGCAAAATTTTCAATTAAAAAACTTGATAATCGAGTGAAAGGAACTTGACAGGAGTTTCTTTTTATATGAAAGAGCTCATTTTTGACAGAGTCACGAATGCTCTTTTTATATTCGTTGTGAAGCACTGGAACGCAGTTCAGATCCGCCTCATGGCAGTTATAAAGAAAGTCGATTTTGAGTTGAGAGAGACAAATGTTTATCGGCATCAAAATACATAAAGGAGTATTTGATCAATTGCGGAATTGTTGAACTAAGCCTCCCTGAATCTTCCTTTTTATTTAACATGATGTATTTCAGAATACCTTGAGTGGATAATATCGAAATAAAAAGATTTTAATATCAACAATAAAAATGCTGCGGATTAAATCGCAGATTTTGAGCGTTCACATGACAACCAGGTAAGTTCAACAGATAATATCAATCTATCTGCAGAGAATTTCACCTGTGATAACATTATTCGATTTCAGGTGATGGTTATCTGATTCCTGACGTTTCAGGATGATTTCAACAATTTTTCTTTTAAGCTGATCTTCGCCCGCAACAAGAACCGTCAGGTAATTTGATGTGACAGCTTTTAACATGCCCGTTTCTCTGTCCCTTCTGTTCTGGATGATTGACTCAATTTTTCTTCCGATATTGTTTTTTATAAACTGCATTTTTTTTTCTTTGCCAAGTTCCCGCATGACAGAACATCTGTATTTAAGGATTTCAGGCTTTATTTTGTTTGGATAATCAAATGCAGGGGTGCCTTTACGGGAAGAAAACGGGAAAACGTGGAGATATGATACAGGAAGCTTCCTGATAAGATCATATGTATTTTTAAAAGCTTTTTCCGATTCGCCGGGAAATCCCTGGAGGATATCAACTCCAATTGCAGCATATGGCATTAATGCGTGAATTTTAAGGATGAGATTTTTGAAAAAGTCTGTGTTATAGGGCCTTTTCATCCTTTTAAGAATTTCATCATCTCCGCTTTGAAGTGGGATGTGAAAATGATCACATATGGTGGATGTCTCTGCTGCAAGCTCAATAATATCATCTGTTAATTCCTTAGGTTCAATGGAACTTAATCTGATCCTCTGTATGGGCTTTAATTTATCTATTTTTTTAAGAAGCATGAAAAGAGATGATTTCTTTTTCAAATCAAGACCATACATACCGGCATGAATGCCTGTAATCACAGCTTCGGTGTAACCCTTTTCTTTTAGAGTTTCAAGGTGTTCAATAACATCATCTTCAGGCATGCTGCAGCTTCTTCCCCTTGCATATGGTACAATACAATATGTGCAGAAGGCATTGCATCCATCCTGAATTTTAAGATATGCCCTTGTCATATTGCCTGTTACAGCAGGAGAAAATGAATAAAATCTGTTATCGGTGCACTGGTTTGATTCCGGAAATGGCAGTAAATCATATTCTGTTAGGTCAGCATTTTTTATTATACTTTTACCATTCTTCTTTTGTCCGTTATTCTGAAGCTCACTGTTTTTCTCTTTGCTTATAAGGCTTAGTGTCTTGCCCGGGAATTTTCTCTCCTGTTCCTGCAACAGGACAGCTTCTGCAATATTAAATTTGTCTTTATGGCCTGTTATGCAGTGAACTCCTTTGATTTTTTTTATTTCATCAGGTGCAGTCTGTGCATGGCATCCCGTAACAATTATTTCTGCATCGGGGTTTGCGCGTATGATGCTTCTGATTGTCTGCCTTGACTGCATGGCAGCCTTTGAGGTTACAGCGCAGGTGTTTATTATGCATATATCAGCATCTCTGCTGTCTTTTTTTCTTTTCCAGCCATTTAATTCAAGTTTTGTTGCTATCCCGTCGGATTCGTATTGATTTACCTTGCAGCCAAGGGTTGTTATAAAAAAGTTTTTCATTGAATTGTTCCACATCCCAACACTTGATCATTGTCATAAAATACAGCAATTTGTCCCGGAGTCACAGCGTACTGGGGCTCATTAAAAATTATTTTTGCCCTGTTTTTTTTTGTAATTTCCGTGCTTCCAGAGTATTCAGGTATAAACACAGAGTCTGCTTCTTTATGACGGTATCTTATTTTTGTTTTAATTTTACGGCAACGGGTAACGGGTCTGCCTGTAAAGTGAATATTGCCGAGAAACAGCTCTTTTTCAAAAAGCTCGTCTTTAAATCCCACAACAAGGGTGTTGCTTTTTATATCGATTTTTTTAACATGATATGGTGCAGGTCCGGGACAGTTTAATCCCCGTCTCTGGCCGATTGTGAATTTATGAAGGCCGTTATGGGTGCCTATAACATTGCCGCTGGTTGTTATGATTTTACCTGGCACAGATTTAATACCCTGCTTTTTCAGTATAAACTCTGAAAAAGAGTTATGCTTTATGAAACATATATCCTGGCTTTCTTTTTTTTCAGGCGGGATAAGACCGTTAAGAGCTGCAAAGCTCTTTACGTCTGATTTACGCATATTACCAAGGGGGAAAATGGTTCTGTCAAGCTGCTCCTGACTTAGCATTGCAAGGAAATAAGATTGATCTTTGCTTAGGTCATCTGCCTTTACAAGACTATTATGCCCGGATTTATTTTTTATTAATTTTGCATAATGTCCCGTTGCAATGAAATCAGCACCAAGGTCACTGCATGTACTGTAAAGGCTGTCAAATTTTATTTTTTTATTGCAGATAATACAGGGGTTGGGCGTTTTTCCCGCAAGATATGTTTGTATGAAATAATTTATTACGTGAATTTCAAAATCTTCTGCAAGATCAACATATTTTATTTCAATGCCGAGACATGCCCCTGTTTCAGCAAGGTCTGTCTTTTTGTTTTCATATCCCGTTTGAAAATGAATACCAACAAGGTCGGCACCTTTTTTTTTGAGTATATATGCTGCAACAAGAGAATCTATTCCGCCGCTTAATGCAATGGCAATTTTCTTATTTTTTTTCAAACCATCATTTCATCAGTGTTTTTGGAATAAAGTCCCATGGCTCTTGTGGGGCAGGTAAAAATACACAGCTCGCATACACTGCATTTTTCCTGATCAAAAATAACTTCCATTTCAGGCCTTTTAATTGACAGGGCTCCTGTGGGACACACAGCAGTGCATGCACCGCAATGGGTACATTTTTCCATGTCTCTCCAGATCTCCTGCTCAGCAGTGCTGACCCTTACACCCTGGTCCTTTAAAAAACTGACACCTTTCTGGTAATTGCTCTTTGTTCCCCGAAGCTCCAGCACCATATAACCGTCTTTTTTGTTGGATACCCTTGCCCCCAAAATATTGAATATTAAATCAAATTTTTTTGTGAGATAACACACAACGGCATTCTGGGCAACAACGGGTGGAAAATACAGAATTAATATTTTTGAATACAAGTTTATGCCTCCGATTTTTTTGAAATAAATCTTATATTTTGACAAAAGATTAATTTAAGTAATATTATGCTTTGGGTCAAGATAAATATTGGCGGCAAAGCAATAATTCTTTTGTTTGGAATTTTTCAAAAATATGGAGGAAAAGATGTGAACCGTTTTGCATATTATATGTCAGGGTATGCCCTTAAGGCTTTTTCAGGATTGTCAAAGGCAAATATTTCTCTTCACGGGCAGGAAAATATTCCTGAAGGATCAGTTATTTTCACTGCCAATCATTTTACAAGAATGGAAACTGTGCTTCTTCCCTATCTAATTCACGGTTTGATAAAAAAACCTGTATGGTCTCTTGCTTCTGCAGAGCTTTTTACCGGAAAACTTGAAGGGGTGCTGGATGCCATGGGGGCGGTCTCAACAAAAGATCCCAACAGGGATCTCGTCATTGTGAAAAATCTTATTGCAGGTGATGATGCGTGGATAATTTTTCCCGAAGGAATGATGGTAAAGAATAAAAAAATAGTCAGTCATGATAAATTCCGTCTTTCAGAAGATGGAAATATTCAGCGACCTCACACCGGGGCTGCAACCCTTGCCCTGCGCACGGAATTTTACAGGAACAGAATGAAAAGAATGCAAGAACTCAATATTGATGAGTTTAACAGGCTTGCCGAACTTTTTGAGTTGAAAAAGGATAAAGATATTGAAAAAGCCCTTGAAAAACAGACGTTTATTGTTCCTGTCAATATCACTTATTATCCTGTGCGCGCAAAGGAAAATATTCTAAGTTCCATTGCCGAAAACATGATGGAACAACCTTCGCCGCGTGCCATGGATGAACTTATGACAGAGGGCACCATGATTCTTTCCGGTGTGGATGTGGATATACGTTTCGGCGAGGCAATAAAAATTAAGGATTATTTCAATAATTCATTCATCGAAAGTGATTTAACATCAAAAAGAAAAATCGAATTTGATGATAATATTTCATCCAAGCCCGTGATGAAAGAAAATGCCATTGAGATTATGGAGAAATACATGTCATCGGTTTATATGATGACAACCCTTAATTATGATCACATATTCGCAAGCATTCTAAGATATCTGCCTGAAAATGTGAATGGTATTGATCAATATGATTTCAGGTGCAGAGCTTTTCTTGCCGCAACGGGTGAGATTATTGAGTCAGATCAATATCTTCATAGAACTCTGTTTGACAACCAGATTCATCTGCTCACCGATGACAGACTTAACCGGTATGAAGATTTCATCCGGACTGCCGCTGATACCGGAGTTGTGAGACTTGAAAAGGATAAAATATTCAGGAATAAAACAATGCTTGATTCAACTCCCGGGTTTCACAGGATCAGGATTGAAAATCCCGTTGCTGTCATGGCAAATGAGGTGGAACCACTTGTGAGAATTCAGCATTATATTAAAAAACTTGCCGAAAAAGACTGCAGGGAAATAATGGAGCTTGTAAGGGAGCGCTTGATTAAAAAGGCTCTTACTGATTTTGAGAGTGATTATGATAAATTTTATATTGAAGGAGAATCAAAGTCTAAAAGAACAGGAAAACCATTTCTTTTAAAACCGGATAAAAGCAGGGCAGGGGTGCTGCTGATTCATGGATATATGGCAGCTCCTGCCGAGATGAAAGAATTTGCAGATTATCTTTATGATCATGGATTTACCGTTTACGTACCAAGACTAAAAGGACATGGCACAGCTCCCGAGGACCTTGCAGAGACCCCATACGATAAATGGATTGAATCCGTTGAAGAGGGGGTTGTGATTTTACGTCATTTGTGCGAGAAAATTTTTGTGGGAGGCTTTTCAACGGGAGCAGGGCTTGCCCTTGATCTTGAAACAAGGGTAAAGGATATAAAGGCTGTTTTTGCCGTATCTCCTCCAATGAAGCTGAATGATTTCGGTGCAAGGTTTGCCCCTGCCCTTGATATATGGAATCAGATGATGACAAAGGCCCATTTGGATGGTATTACAAAAAAGTTTGTTGATAATACTCCTGAACATCCCAATATAAATTATTTGAGAAATCCCGTATCAGGTGTAAGGCAGCTTGAAAAGTTTATGGAATCTGTTGAGTCAAAATTGGAAAAAATAGATGTTCCTGCTCTGATTGTTCAGTCAAGGAAAGATCCTGTGGTTGACTTCAAAGGTACAGAAAAGATTTTTAAAAGTATCGGGTCTGAGAAAAAAGAATATTTTCTGTTTGATTATGACCGTCATGGAATACTTTTGGGTGATGATGTGAAAAGGATATACTCAGCGATAAGAGATTTTCTTGAATCTGTGTGACCCATGCTTGTTTTTATGATGATTTCGTTGTACATGTGTTACGGGTATCGTCCGCTTTAGCCCCTTACCCCTGAATTTCTGTAATAAAAAACAAGAAATCGGGGAAAAGGCAAATGGGTTGCGGGCATCGCTCGTTTTGGTTCCTTAATTTTTATTTTCTTGTTTTTTGGGCAAAAGAGTTTAAAAAAATCGTTCTGGTCCTGGCTTGTCAAGGTCAGGATGACATGGATAATACAAAAGGCGGCAGTTAATGGAACAATTAAACGGCGTTGCAGGTGTAATTGCTCTGATAATGGGAGTATCCTGGGCAAGCGGAATTAATTTATACGCAACAATTATGATGCTTGGAATTTTCGGGCTGAATCATCTTATAGAATTACCACCGGCTCTTCATATCCTTGCTGATCCATTGGTGATAGGTGCCAGTGGTTTTATGTATATTGTTGAATTTTTTGCAGATAAAATTCCAGGGGTTGATACGGGCTGGGATGCAATTCATACTTTTGTTCGAATCCCGGCAGGCGCCCTTCTTGCCTATGGTGCTGCAGGCAATGTTGCCCCGCCTGTTGCCCTGGCAGCAGCAATACTTGGCGGTGGTGTTGCTGCCGGAACCCATGCAGCAAAATCGGGATCCAGAGTGTTAATTAATACATCACCTGAGCCTTTTTCCAACTGGTTTGTTTCCATTGGTGAAGATATAAGCGTGTTTGCAGGCCTTTGGGCAGCCCTGCATCATCCTGTACTGTTTATATGTTTTTTTATAGCGTTTCTGCTTTTTTTAATCTGGTTTTTACCAAAGGTATTTAAAGGTATAAAAAAAATATTTGCTTTTATCGGTTCTTTTTTAAGCAATAAAAGAAAATAGCCTGCAGATTCTTATTCAGCCGTGAAAGCTGTTTTTTTTAAAATACAACGTAACATATTATTTTTATTTCATTTTTTGTTGTAAAATAATCTTGGCCAATAATGATAAACGCCGAAAATTTCAAAGTCATACCCAGTTCGATTGCATCTGACAACCCTTCAAGTTTTCCTTATTGGAAATGAAATGATTGTTTCTAATATCCTTAAATTTTAGGTCAAATTTCAGGTTAACATTTTATGAAAAGTCTCAAATTAATGCTTGAAAATATTCTTTCATTTGATGTTGAAACCGTTCCAAATGGGGAAACATACCATATTGGTGCGGTTCTTAACGGGAAAACCTTTGAAAGGAGAAATATAAAAAATCTAAAATCAGCACTTGAAGACTTTTTACAATTTGCAAAAGGTGCTGATTATATACTTGGACACAATGTCGTAAATCATGACCTGCCTGTTTTTGAAAAAATTTTTTTGGAAAAAAATTTTGCCGTTAAAAAGGATTGCAATCGTAAATATTCCGGTCATGGTGCTTTAAGCCATGAATTATGTAATTATTGTAATGCTCATTGTGATTTATCTCAACTGGATTTATCCTTGATTGAATTTTTAAACATTCCTGTTATAGACACGCTTTTCTTATCTCCCCTTGCATTTCCTGAAAATCCGTACCATAAACTGGTCAAAGATTATAAACTTATTAAAACCGGTAAGAACAATCCCGTTGCCGATGCAAAACTTGCAAAAAGCATTTTTGAAGATCAAAGGGATGCATTTATTGCTCTAAATGAAAAAGAACCCGGTCTTATCTCTTTTTTTGCCTTTGCATTTGCTCTTGAAGCCATGGGAAAATTGCCGGTGAAAAATAATCTGCCCTTTGAAGGCACTCTTTCAGGTAGAGGAGGGGCTTCTTCAAGTGCAGTGTTTTCAGATACCGGAAACACATCCTGTAATTTCAGGGGCAATAACGCCTGCAGCAATAAAAGATTCAGGCTGAAAGGGAATTTTGATCTGTTTTACGCCATTTCAGGAAAAGTGCCCGACCTTTACGAGGCGGAAAATATATTTAAAAAAATCGCAAAGGATAAAATCTGTGAAACAGGTTTAAAAGAGATCTATGAAAAATTTGCAGACAATGCAGAAACAAGGCCCGTGCTTGCCTATGTGCTGTCATGGATAAGGGTTTCAGGGGGAAATTCCATAATCCCGCCGTGGGTGAAACATGAATTTAATGAAATAGGCAAAATCGTAAAAAAGCTTAGATATTCCTGCTCAGATAAAAATTGCAGATTCTGCAGAAATCACAATGATTCTGAAAAATTGCTTAAAAAATATTTTGGGTTTGAAAAATACAGAAAACTTCCAGATGGAAGACCCCTTCAAAAAGAGGTGGTGGATGCAGCTCTTGCAGGAGATTCCCTTCTTGGTATTCTGCCAACCGGCGGGGGAAAATCCATATGTTACCAGATCCCGGCCCTTCACAGGCATGAAAGACTTGGAGAATTAACCATTGTGATCTCGCCGCTTAAAGCGTTGATGAAGGACCAGGTGGATAATCTAAACAGGGTTACGGGAACTGAAACAGCCGCAGCCATTAACGGCAGCCTTACACTGCCGGAACGCGGGGCTGTCATGGAAAAAGTAAGGCTCGGTGATATCGGGCTTTTATATATTTCTCCGGAGCAGCTGAGAAACTACAGCATATCCGAGCTGATTAAAACAAGGGATGTCGGGTGCTGGGTGTTTGACGAGGCACACTGCCTTTCCAAGTGGGGACATGATTTCAGGCCGGATTATCTCAATGTTACGGCATTTATTGCAAATTACACAAAAGTATGCGGCCATGGGATTACAGCACCTGTGGGAGCGTTCACTGCAACGGCAAAAAAAGATGTTGTGGATGAGATTTTAAGCCATTTCAAGGATAAACTCTCCATTGATCTTAAATGCTTTATGGGGGGGATCGAGAGAAATAATTTAAGTTATCAGGTGTGGCCTGTAACAAAGAACGAAAAATTTGATATTATTTCAAACTGCCTTAAAGAGACTCTTAATGAAAAAAGCAACGGTGAAAGCGGCGGTGGCGGTGCTATCGTTTACTGTTCAAGCAGGAGGCAGACGGAAGATTTAAGCTCTTTTTTAAATGAAAAAGGCATTTTATCCCAGGCCTTTCATGCGGGAAGAACAGAGCCTGACAAACGGAATATCCAGGATGATTTTGTCATGGGGAAAATTCCTGTGATCTGTGCCACAAACGCCTTTGGCATGGGAATAGATAAAAAAGACATTCGACTTGTCATCCACGCCGATATCCCTGGCTCCCTTGAAAATTATCTCCAGGAGGCAGGCCGTGCAGGAAGGGACAACAAGCCTTCCGAGTGCATTCTTCTATACGAGCAGGAGG
>WGCX01000086.1 GCA_015493575.1 Desulfobacteraceae bacterium
ATACAATATTCTTTGATAGTTTCCATGGTCTTTTTTGTCTTTTTTTTGTCGTTTATTTTAATCCGGGCGAAATTTTTAAGCAGATTATCAACATTTTGAAGACATTCTTTATATTTTTTAGAGTTATAAAGAAGTGATATCCACCGTATTTTCATTCCATCGCTTAATTTCCCCATTTTATTTAGAGATGAAAACGCATATAATTCCATATCTATATTGCCACTGGCGAACCCGATATCAATCATCAGCTGAAAAATTTCTTCTTCACCCGGCAGGATCTTGGCTGCTTTTTTAATGGCTTTAACAGCATCATTCTTACGGCCTGCATCAAAGAAAAAACATGCCTCTGAAAAATAAGACCAGCCATTTTCACGGTAATTTTGTTTAGCCCTGGCATTTTTAATTTTTTTTATCTTTGCTTTACGTTTTTGCTTTTTTCTGTCAATTTTTGATTTGCCCACAATTTTTATTTACCCTGGAAATATCCTTATGAAATATTATTTTTAATTTGTCTTACCATAAATATGTAAATAAATATAGAAATTGATTTGAAAAAATTAAAACGATCAAGTAATGTAATCCCATAAAATTTTAAAGGAATTTGAAGGTTTAATTATGGAAAAAACGTCAGCAATGGAAGAAAAGCCCACCATATTAATTGTGGATGATATAAAAGAAAATATACATATCCTTTTATCACTTCTTGATGATTATGATCTGCTGGTGGCATTAAATGGTGCAAAAGCTTTAAAACTTCTCGAAAAAAATGAAATAGATCTCATACTTTTGGATATCGTAATGCCTGGAATGGATGGTTATGAGGTCTGCAGAATTATAAAATCCAACCCCGATACAAAAGACATACCAATACTTTTTATCACGGCCAAAACAGATGAAGACAGCATTGAAAGAGCTTACGATGCAGGAGGCGTGGATTATGTTACAAAGCCCTTTAAACCAAAAGAATTGATATCCCGGATCAAAACCCACCTTAATATGCGCAGCATGTTAAAATCATTAGAATTTTTTGCCACAAGGGATTTCATGACGGGTATATACAACAGAAGAAAATTCTTTGAGCTGGGAAATGAACTCTTTGAAAAATCGGATAAGCTTTTTGCAATTATGATGGATATAGATAAATTTAAACTTATCAATGACAATTACGGGCATCCCTTTGGAGATATTGTGATAAAAAGCGTTACAAAAACAATCTCGCAGAACATATCGGAGGATTCTGTTTTTGGACGATTGGGTGGGGAAGAATTTGCCATCCTGTGTAAAGCGGATTCAATGGAAGAAGTAAAACAAAGAATCGAAAATATCAGAAAAGCAATAGAAAATTTAGAAGAAAAATATCAAAATACCATTGTTAAAGTTACCATAAGCAACGGCATCGCCTTAAAGCATGCCAGCAACGATACAATGGACAAACTCTTAAAAAGAGCAGATGAAGCTCTTTATGAAGCAAAGGGAACCGGACGGAACAGGGTCTGTTTCAGAAATTAAGGTACTACTGTAAAATCAATGCAAAGAACAGGTAACGGTCATGAAACCGAGAGGACTTAGGGAACTTCCAAAAAATAATTTACGCATCCTGTTTGCCCTTTTGCCCGTTTTCTCTGTTGTGATGACAGGTACATAGTTCGACTATACACCTGTCATCACGCCTTGAAAACGAACAAAAATACTGCACAATATACGTATATTATTTTCTTCCAGTTCCCTTAAAAGGAGAGTCCATGTTTAAATCAAAAATTTTTCATAAAACCATGCTGATTGTTACAGGCTTGATCGTTGGATATATTGCAGCGGTATTTGTGTTTGTCCTGCCGAGAATAGACAAAAGCATACAGAAACTCGAAGAAAAAAACGGTAAAGAAGTGTTAAACAAGGTCGTAACAATCACAGAGAATGTCAGCGCCGATCTGCAGCGTTTTAAGCAGACAGCCCTTCAGCGCCATAAAGATGAATTAAAAGATTTAACGGACAGTATATGGTCAATCATAAAAGCAAAATACGATCAATCAAAAATTGAAAATGTTGGAGTGCTTCTCAAAAACAGGACAAAAGAACTTGAATCCATGGCATATGAAATATTTTACAAAAATCAACACACAATGCCACGGGAAAAACTAAAGAGAAAAATAATAAATTTCATCAAAAATTACAGGTACAATAATGGAGCAGGCTATTTCTGGATAACTGATTTTAAGCCGGTAATGGTGATGCATCCATTAATGCCGGAATTGGATAATAAATATATGGGAAACTTTCATGATTCTGACGGTGTATATCCTTTTAATAATATGGTCAATGTATGTAAACAACATAAAAATGGAATAGTAAGATATAAATGGCTTAACCCTGCATCAGGTGTTGTGGAAGATAAAATTTCTTATGTTTTTACATTTCAGCCGTTTAACTGGATAGTGGGAACCGACGAGTATTACAGTGAGTTAAACAAAAAGCTCAGGAAAGAGGTGATAGAACTTGTTAATAAAATCAGGTACGATGATAATAACTATTTTTTTATCAGTGATTATAACAGCGTTTTAATCTCCCACCCATATCTGCAGGGAAAAGATTTTTCCCATGTAAAAGATATCCATGGCAATTTAATTGTTCCTCCAATGGTGGCAATTGCACGGAAAAACGGAGAAGGTTTCACAAGCTACTGGTGGGAAAAAAATAAAAAAGATCCGACGATTTATGAAAAGCTCTCCTTTTCAAAAGATTTTCCCCAGTGGAAAATGGTTATCGGGACCGGAGTTTATATTGACGGTATTGAAAAAGAGATTAAAAAAAGAAAACATCAGCTTTTTGAACAGCTTAAAAAAATCATGGAAAATACCAAAATAGGTAAAACCGGATATATCTATATTTTCAACAATAAAGGCATAATGCTGATACACCCAAACAATAATATTGAAGGAATTGATATCAGAAAATTAAAAAATCCGGGTACAGACCATAATATATACAATGATCTTGTTAAAGCTGCGGCAACTACAGGAGAATTAAGATATAAATGGGACAAACCGGATGACAAGGGGCATTATATCTATGATAAAATATCATGGATAAAATATGTTCCAAGTCTTGGTCTGTATATCGCATCATCAGCCTATATAAATGAATTCAAAGACTCATCAAAAAAATTAATAAAAGTGATAATTTCATTGAGCATATTTATTTTACTTATATCACTTTTTATAAGCAGTATATTTTTCAAAAAACTTCTACACCCGCTGTCGGATCTGTCAAATCTGGCCAATAGTGTCATAAAAGGTGACTATTCCATACGGGCTGATATAAAGACAAATGATGAAATCGGTTTTTTATCAAAAAATTTTAATAAAATGGTGGAGACCATTGAAGATAATATTCAAAATCTTGATATGAAAGTAGAAGAAAAAACAAAAGAACTTGAAAATTTAAATAATAAACTTGAAAAAGCCAAAAATAAAGCTGAAGAATCAACAAAGGCAAAGTCGGACTTCCTTGCCAATATGTCCCATGAGATCAGGACACCCATGAACGGAATAACCGGTATGACCCACCTTGCACTGCAGACCGATTTAAATGATAAACAAAGAGATTTCTTACAAAAAATAGATAATTCTGCGAAATCACTTCTTGGGATTATCAATGACATACTTGATTTCAGCAAAATTGAAGCGGGAAAATTAAAAATAGAGAAAACTGAGTTTAACCTGTTTAAAGTCATAGACAGCGTGATAAACCTTATTGAATTCAAAGCCCATGAAAAAAATATTGAACTGATAGTAAGTTATGGGGCTGACACAGGCAAAAAATTTTATGGGGATCCTTTAAGGCTTGCCCAGGTGCTGACCAATCTCATGGGAAATGCCGTTAAATTTACCGAAACCGGTGAAATAGGAATATATATACATAAAATCAGTGATAAAATGTTCAGATTTGAAGTCAAAGATACCGGTATCGGCTTGAGCAAAGAACAGCAGAACAAATTATTTCAATCATTTTCCCAGGCAGACGGAAGTACCACAAGAAAATACGGAGGAACAGGTCTTGGCCTTACAATCTCAAAACAATTGGTTGAGCTCATGGGCGGTAAAATTTGGGTTGAAAGTGAAAAAGGAGTTGGAAGCAGCTTTATATTTGAAATTGAACTGATGGCACAGAAGAATGAAAAAAAGACGTTTAAGGTATTTAACGACAAAAAAATCTTAATAGTGGATGATAATAGAACATGGCATGATATTTTAAAAGATATATTGAAAAAATTCGGGATAAAGGCTGATTCTGCATTCAACGGAAAAGAAGCCCTTGAAATGCTTTATGAATGTAAAACAAAGTATGATGTAATTTTAATGGATTGGAACATGCCGGGGTTAGATGGTATCGAAACAGTGCATTGTATTAATGAAATGTGCTCAAACTGCAGCAGGAAAGGAAAATGCAATACAGAACTGCCAAGTACAATTGTCATGATCAGTGCGTTTCGACAAGAGAGCATAATAAAGCTCGCACAAAATGCAGGCGTTGATATATTTCTACAAAAACCGATAAATCCTTCACTTTTAAATGATATTTTAAGTGGCATATTCTCAGATGAAACAATCAATTACGATAATGTTCCGGCTAAAGATAAAGGTCTTAAAAAAGAACTTAAAACCTTGAAGGGCAGTAAAATACTTCTCGCAGAAGACAACGCCATAAACCAGGAAATAATTTCAGGTTTACTGGAGGGAAGCGGAATAGATATGGATATCGCCTCCAACGGACAGGAGGCGGTGGACAAATTTAAAACCGGTAATTATGACCTGATCCTCATGGATATCCAGATGCCGGTTATGGATGGAATAAGTGCCGCAAAAATGATAAGAAAAGAAAATAAAAATATTCCCATTTTGGCACTTACCGCAAATGCCATGAAGGATGATGTTGAGAAAAACCTGTCAGCAGGTATGAATGAACAACTGAATAAACCCATTGAAGTTGAAAAACTCTATGGAGCTCTTTTAAAATATATTGATAAAAAAAATCAAGCCACCGGGAATCATGAATTAAAAGATAAAAATCAGGACAATAATACTGATGTTAATGCTGATCTGCCAAAGGATAGTGAACGGATTGAACTGCCGGATTTTATAAATATTAATACTGATTCAGGTCTTAAGCATCTGGCCGGAAATAAAGAACTTTACCTTAAGATATTAAATGATTTTCATACAAACTATAAAAGCATTAAATTGGAGGGCTTGGATAATGAGGAGTTTCAAAGACTGACCCACACCATAAAAGGATTAAGTGCAAACATAGGTGCAGAGTCTCTTTTTTCCATAACAGAGAAACTTGATAATACACAGGACAGAGCCCTTATCCCCCAATTTTATGATGAATTAAAGAAAGTTTCTGATGAGCTAAAAGAAAAATTGAAAATTGAAACCAATGAAGTTGAGACTGAGAAGCAAGATATACCGTTTAAAATAAGAGATGAATTACTTGACAGGCTGGAACACGGTCTTAAAAGAGAAAGAACTCAAATCTGCAGACCCGTTATCCAAGAACTGTTTAAGTATAAATTATCCGAAAAGGATTATGAAATTCTTAAACAGATAAAAGATAGTATAGATGAATTTGATTTTGATGAAGCACTGAAGAATTTTATGAACATTGTATAATTTAATATTAAAAAAACAAGCCCTTACTTATCCCTTATCCCTTATCCCTTTAAACGGTCGGATATTTTTAAAAGAGTGTCCACATAGTAATTGCTGTGATTGTATTTAAAAAGAATTTTGTGGGCATCCTTTCTTGTTGTGGAAGGGGTCCAGCCAAAGTGTTTTAAATAATTTGCTATACTGTAGATCGCATCACTGTGATTAAAAAGATCGATGTGTCCGTCATTATTGCCGTCTCTTGCCAGGGAAAGAGCCTTGCTCGGCATAAACTGGGCAATACCCATGGCACCTGCATATGAGCCGGTTATCCTGACGGGGTCTATGTTTTCTCTGAATGAATACTTTAACAAAGCTTTAAGTTCATAATAAGCCCATTTTGATTTCACTGCAGCTTTTTTATTAAATTTTTTTCTTGTCAGTTTTCCAGTGCTTGAGATGGAATGCCAGAGCCGTTCCCTTGCCTGTTTATCATTAAGAGATGCCATGGTTGCAAGGGTGTTGATCACCGCACTTTTCCCGAGATAAGCGCCCAATCGTGTTTCAACAAGTATTATGGCGGTGATTATGGTTTTATCAACACCGTATTTACGCTGGGCATCATCAAGTTCCTTTTGATGTTTTTCCATGTATGCCGCAGCGTTTTTAATGGATTTTGCTGAAAGAAACTGGGTATAATCAAGAGTTGATTCAGAGTGTACAAAAAAAAGAGACACCCCTTTGGGATTAAAGAAAACCTTTGGATTTTTAAATATTTTTTCAATTTTTTCCTTTTTAAATCCATCGGCCTCAAGACGGTGTTCCAATCCGGCAAACTTCCATTTTGGGTGTATCCCGCTTCCAAAAGTCATAGGCACATTAACGAATAAAAGCGTCAAAAAAACCGTAATCAATATTTTAAAAGCATCTGCGCCGCGTGATATACAAAGTTTTACCCTCATCCTGTGCTCAAACCTCCTTTAATATAGATACCGTCACCTGTAACGGTCTTTTCTATAGCCTATTTTTTGTAATATTGCATTAAAAATGTTTATTTTTATAAACGATTCCTGATAATAGTCCTCATTTTTTTTAAACTTATCATTGATTCCGGTTTCAAACATGTGCTATCAGATATCAGGGGAATCAAGGAAAAATTGTTTCCTCCAAGAACTTTCTGATAATCAAAAAACTGCGGCATTGGAATACTCAGAGTTGGAAGCGGCATTGATATTTTCCAATCCATTTAATGATTTTTAAATTCTGGAATTAAAAAATTATGGATTTAGCATCGCTGATTGGTATTATTTCCGGGATATCCCTTATTGTGGGCGCAATTTTCATGGGCGGGGATATACACAATTTCATCAGCATTCCAGGGCTCATGATAGTTATTGGCGGAACCGTTGCAACCACCCTGCTTACCTTTCAATTCCGTGATGTTATTGCAGCTTTCAAGGCTGCTTATTTTGTATTTTCCAAGGAAAAAGATAATCCTAACATTGCCGTGGCAACAATGATACAACTCTGCTATATCAGCAGGCGTGAAGGACTGCTTGCGCTTTCAAAGGTAAAGACAAACTCTCTTTTTTTAAAAAAAGCATGCGGACTTGTTGCCGACGGTTCTCCGGATCATGTGATAAGGGCAGCTTTGACAACTGAAATTGACTCCTTAAGGCTGAGGCATTTTATTGTCCAGGATGTTTTCAGAAAAATGGGGACCTATGCCCCGGCCTTTGGTATGCTTGGTACCCTCATAGGTCTTGTGCAGATGTTAAGCAGACTCCAGGACCCTGCAAATATTGGCCCTGCCATGGCCACGGCGCTTTTGACGACTTTTTACGGTTCCATTATGGCGACAATGTTCTTTCTTCCCATTGCAGGAAAACTAAAGGCAAGAACAATTGCAGAGGTGATTAATCTTGAAATCATGCTTGAAGGATCAATTTCCATTCTTGACAATAACAACCCTGTCATAGTTTATGAAAAATTGTCATCCTTTATCTCGTCAAGGTTGAGAACACCTTTAAGTGAGATGGAGTTTAAGAAAAGATCATGAAAAAAACCAATATTGCCGACATTCTGATATCTAACGATGACGAAACCGGCTGGCTTGTAACATATGCAGATCTTATTACACTGCTCCTTGTTTTCTTTGTCCTTCTCTATTCCCTGTCATCATTGAAACAGGAAAAATTCATATCAGCTATAAGCTCAATCAAGCAGCAGTTAAAAGCAAAAACCCCTCTTACAGGTATTTCCGATCTTATTAAAATTGAAGATTCAACGAAATCAAAAATATCACTTGAGGATGTGACAGGGCTCAGAACAAGACAAGATGCAATGGTTAAAGATATTAATGATTTTATTATTAAAACCCGTCAGAACAAAAACATTTCCGTTCAAACCTTAAATAATAAGATTATTATCACCATAACTGGCAAAATTCTTTTCAATTCAGGCTCTGCATCACTTAATCAAAATGCGCTTCCTGTTCTTGATAAAATAGCAGAACTTGTATTTAAATATCCCGAATACATTATTAACATAAAAGGCTACACAGATGATGTTCCCATTTCAACGAAACAATTTCCATCCAATTGGGAATTATCCGCCATCAGGGCTACAACGGTATTGAGATTTCTTATTAAAAAAGGTGTTAAACCTGATCGTCTGACTGCCACAGGATATGGTGATGTCATGCCCCTTGTTCCAAACACATCGGCAGAAAACAGAGCAATAAACAGGAGGGTTGAATTTGTCCTGGAAAAAACAGACAAAAAATGAAAAAATATTTCTTGATTTTCCAAGCTCTAACCAGCGCCATGCCTTCAGGTACAGGCATGGGGAAAAAAAAGGACCTGAGATTGTCTTTCTTGGTAAAAAATTACAACTACTTGATATCAGTGCGTCTGGTGTTTCATTTAAGGCAGAAAATTTTGTTGCGGGAGATATTGATGATGTACAGCTTGATCTGAACGATTCTGAAACCAGAAAATTGCCTGTCCTGTCATTAAGAATAAAAATTCTCTCAAAGGACAGCGAAACAGGTGTCTGCCACTGCTGTTTTAAGCATAACACAGAAGAACAAAAAGAAGTCATTCATCAATATATATTGGACAAACAGAAAGCTGCCATACAAAAGAGAAAAAAAAGTGATTCTTCACATTGACATGGACGCATTTTTTGCATCTGTTGAACAGAGAGATAATCCGTGCCTCATGGGAAAACCCATAGCAGTTGGAGGATTTTCAAAAAGAAGTGTTGTTGCAACGGCAAGTTATGAGGCAAGAAAATTCGGGGTTCATTCTGCCATGCCTGTGTTTATGGCAAAGAAAATATGTCCCGGCCTGATCATCGTTCCGGTTCAAAAGCAAAAATACAGCATGGTATCACATGAAATCATGGAGATTTTCAAAACTTATACGCCCTTAGTGGAGAAAGTTTCCATTGATGAAGCTTATCTTGATGTCTCAGGGTGTGAACGTATTTTTGGAACTTACGAGAAAATAGCCTTTTCAATTAATAAAAAAATCAAAAAACAGCTCTTACTTACCTGCTCAATAGGGGCGGCACAGGTTAAATTCCTTGCAAAAATTGCATCGGACATGAATAAACCGGATGGCATAACCATAATAAGGCCTGAAGAAACAAAAAAATTTATTGACAATATCGATATAAAAAAAATTCCCGGGGTCGGTCAATGTGCCATGAAACAGATGAACAGGCTCGGCATAAAAACCCTTGGTGATACAAAAAAAATCGGAAGATCTGTCCTGATAAGTAAATTTGGAAAACTTGGTGTAAAACTTTATGATTTTTCAAAGGGAAAAGACGATTCCATTGTTAAAACAGAAGAAAAAAGAAAATCCATATCCAGTGAATCCACTTTAAACGAGGATATAAAGGATATGGAAAAAATAAAAAAAATAATTCTCTTCCATTCCCAGATCGTTGGAAAAGAATTAAGGAAAAGAGACCTTTTTGCTGAAAACATTTTAATTAAACTTAAATTTTCAGATTTTTCCCAAATAACAAGGCAGAAGTCATTAAATGTCCCGGTCTGCTCTTCATCTGCAATTTACAGGATGGCAGTTCAACTTGCTGAAAATTATAAAATGAAAAAACGAGTCCGGTTAATCGGAGTTGGGACATCATCTCTTTCAGATGGCAATAAACCTGTTCAAATGGAATTATTCAATTCCGTAAGAGAAAAAACTGACAAATGGGAAAAACTTGACAGAACAGTGGATCTTATTTCAGAAAAATTTGGTGATGGTGTAGTAAAAAAGGCTGCTCTGACTTGATGAATTATCATGCCGGATATGAACAGATTGAATGGAAAATGCCATAAAAAATGGCGGTTATACAGCATTAAATGCGTTATTGATCAATTCAACTTCAAGCCCGTTGCTGTTTTCAAGGATTGCAACCACATCAAAACGTGCTCTGACATTGGAAAGTTTTTTTTCTCTTAAATAGTATTCTGCTGCAAGGCAGATTTTTTTCTGTTTTGAAAAACCCACTGCTTCCTTTGGAAACCCTTTTCTCATGTTTTTTCTTGCTTTAACCTCAATAAAAACAAGAAAATCGCCCTGTTGTGCAATGATATCAATCTCTGCAAACCTTGTCCTGTAATTTCTCTCAAGAATCAAATACCCCTTTTTTGTAAGAAAAGAAACAGCATAATCTTCTGCTTTAAGGCCAAATTCCCGGCGTTGATCAGGCATTGTTATCCATCCTGTTTTACGCCTTTAAAACTTTTTCTATGCAACGGACACGGGCCGAATTCAGCAAGGGCTTTTCTGTGAATCTTAGTTGGATAGCCTTTGTGCCTGTCAAAACCGTATTCAGGGAAATCACGATGGAAATTCAGCATGATTGCATCCCTTGTCACCTTTGCGATAATTGATGCTGCAGCAATTGATATGCTCTTGGAATCACCTTTGATAACAGCCTTTTGAGCTATTTTGGAATTAATGGTGAATTTCCCGTCGATCAGGAGATAATCAGGAACAATTGAAAGGCCATTAACAGCTCGCTCCATTGATTTCAAAGAAGCTGCAAGGATATTTATCCTGTCTATCTCATCATGATCAGCCCTTCCCGTTGATACACAGACAGCATGTTTCATAATAACGGAAAAAAATTGTTCTCTTTTTTTGGGGGAGAGCTTTTTGGAATCGTTAATTCCCGGATCCGGAAAATCAAAGGGGAGGATAACTGCGGCTGAAATAACGGGACCGGCAAGGGGACCCCTGCCGGCCTCATCTATTCCAGCTATAAATTTAAAACCCGTTTTACGGGCATCATGCTCAAAGGACCACATGTGAAATCACAAATTAAGAAGCACGTCTTTCTTTGATTCTTGCAGCTTTTCCACGCAGGTTTCTAAGATAATAAATCTTTGATCTGCGCACACGTCCCCTTGCAACCACTTCAATTTTATCAATCCAGGGTGAATAAAGGGGAAATATTCTTTCAACTCCAACACCGCCTGAAATTTTTCTTACTGTAAAACGTGCGCTTGCAAGGCCCTTTGTCTTTTTAATCACAACGCCCTGGAAAATCTGGATACGTACTTTTTCGCCCTCTCTGATCTTAACATGCACCTTGATTGTGTCACCTGCTCTGAAGTCCGGGATATCAAGACGCATCTGCTCTCTTTCTATCTGTTGAATTGCTTCCATTTTTATTGTACCTCCCTTTTTTATAATTCTATATTTTATATTTAATTTTTTATAACCGCCATGAGGCGAATCTGGATTCTATCAGACAGCCTCTCAACAAAACATGAAACTCTTATTTTAATAATTGTTACAGGAGTTTCATATAAACTGCCATGGGGCAGATCTGAAGACTCTCAGACTGCCTCTCAGCAAATATTGAAACTCTAATAATTTAAGGTGTTTTAAAGGAGTTTCATATAAATTCTTCAGTTTGATTCTGTTCTGAAAATTCTGTCTAAAAGTATTGAAACGGCGGATCTTACTGAAAGGTGGTTATACCCTGCAGCACCTTTTACTGGTTCCAGTACATTGTCACATGATTCTATAAAATCATCTGAAAGTCCCCATGCAGTTCCAAATGTGATTACATAGGAAAAATTGTTATTAAGTGCCCGTGAAAAAGACTCTGCACTGACTGCGCCTCTGTGTGCTGCAGCACTTGTTGCAACACTGATTACAGGCTTTTGATTTTCCTTTGTTATCTTTTCCACAGCCTCGTCAAAACAGTCTGTAACGCTTATCAACTCAAGGGCCTGTTTCCGAAAAGGATTAATCTGCCCCCCCACACCCGACACCCAGTGATCGATCACTTCCTGTGCAAGAACTTTCTGGTCTTCAAGGGGGGTCACAATAAAAATCCCTTTTACCCCGAATGTTTTACCTGCCCTTGCAATATCATGCATATCAATTGTGGTGAGGGCCGATGCAATTGAATCCCCCTTTTTATTAACAACCGGGTAATGAATCAAAGCAAGATAAATATCATTTTCCAATAAGCTGCTCAATCTGCTGACACCATTTACTTAAAATTTCCTTTTCTTTCAAATCAAGCTTTTTTTTACTAAAAAGATCAGGTCTTTTGATAAAAGTTCTTTTGACGGAAGAGCTGGTTCTCCATTGTCTTATTTTTTCATGATCCCCTGATATCAGCACTTCAGGAACATCTTTTCCCTCAAATTCAAAAGGTCTTGTGTAATGGGCATGTTCAAGCCTGTCTCCTGTGAAGGAATCCATCTCAGCTGATTCGCAGCCCCCAAGTACTCCCGGTATAAGTCTTGCTACGGAATCAATTATAACCATTGCTGCAAGCTCTCCCCCGGTCATCACATAGTCACCTATTGATATTTCCTCATCAACAAAACCGTTGCGTATCCGTTCATCAATGCCCTCATACCTGCCGCAGACAAAAACAAGATCTTTTTCTTCCCGTGAAAAATCCCATGCCTTTTTCTGGTCAAAGGGACTTCCCTGGGGAGTCATAAGAATCACCTTTGAATCCGGTGCGGTTTTTTTCACAGACCGGATTGCAGCGGCAAGTATATCCGGCTTCATAACCATTCCGCAGCCGCCGCCATAGGGCCTGTCATCCACGGTTTTGTGGCGGTCATGGGCAAAATCCCTGATATTGACTGTTTTCCCGGCAATAAGCCTTTTTTCCACGGCTTTTCCAATAACACCCCGGGTGAAAAAAAAATCGATAAATTCAGGAAAAAGTGTGAGAACGGTAAAATTCATCACAGGCCTTCGGGAAGATCAATTTTCATTTCGTTTTTATCCATATCCACAGACAGCACAACCGACTTCAGCCCCGGGACAAGCACCTCTCTTTTTCCACCGGTGACAACAAAAACATCGTTACTGCCCGTTGCCATCACATATGAAATTTTACCAAGAAAGCCGTCCTTTAAATCAATTACGGAAATACCTTTCAGATCCTCCCAGAAATAAGTATCCTTTTCAAGACCGTACTGAGGTTCATCACAGCAACCGGATACACCACCTGATTCCATATCTGAATTCAATGAAAAATTTGAATCATTCCCGGTATCGGGCTTAAAATCATAAAAATTTTCCCTTGCAGCAAGAAGCTCTTTTCCAATAAAATCATTAGCGTTATTTATATCCACATCTTTTAAAAGAAGCCTTATCCCCTTTTTATATGGAGATGCATTCAGTATTTCATGCCAGGTTCCCGCTGTTTTTCCCGGGAATTCTGCGTACAGTTTTATTCCTTTTTTGAATACCGAAATGGATTCAGCAAATGATTGAACCTTAAGATATCCTTTAAGACCATGGACTCCTGTTACCCTGCCGATTGTAAACAGAGGTTTTCTGCCCATAAAACTATTCCACAATCTCCAGAACAGTGCGTTTTTTTAATTTTGCAGATGCTGCACTTAATATAGTCCTCATCGCCCTTGCAGACCTGCCCTGTTTTCCAATTACTTTCCCGAGATCCTCTTTTGCAACTTTTAATTCAAGAACAGATGTCTGAGTTCCGGTAACTTCCGAGACGTTCACCTCATCAGGATTATCAACAAGTGCCTTTGCAATGTATGTAATCAGATCTTTCATAATTCCATCTCCTTATACTCGATTATCAAGTTTTTTAATTGAAATTTTTCCAAAACGGGGGTCAGGCTTTTCTTATTCGTTGTTATCAAACAGTAAATATATGTTAACCTCAAAAGTTGAGATAATGACAATAAGGAAAGCCTGACCCTCTTAAATTTAATGTTCGACAAAAACTTGATAATCGAGTTATAGTATTATATTGAGAATCAAGGTACCCATCAGAACTTTATGCAATAATCTATGCAGGATTTGGATTGAAGCCTTCCCTTTTTAAAATGCTTTTAACCGTTGTTGTGGGAAGAGCACCCTCCTTAATCCAGTATCTTATCCTGTCTTCTTTCAAAGTGATTGCTGCAGGATCTATCATCGGGTCATAGGTGCCAAGTATTTCCAGGAATCTCCCGTCTCTCGGGGACTCAATGTCACTTGCCACAATTCTGTAAAAAGGTTTCTTTTTAGCACCACGTCTTGCCAGCCTTATTTTTACCGCCATTTTTCTTTTCTCTCCCTTAGAATGGAAGCATGTTTTTTAATGAACGCATGCCGCCTTTATTGAACTTTTTAACCATTTTCATTGCCTGAACATAGCTTTTAAGAAGCTTATTCACTTCCTGAACCGTTACACCGCTTCCCTTTGCAATTCTCTTTTTCCTGCTCCCTTTGATAATTGAATGGGTTTTCCGTTCCTCAGGTGTCATTGAATTAATAATCGCCTCAATCCTTGCGAACTGGCTGTCATCAATATTAAGCCCCTTCATCTGCTTTTTATTGACTCCAGGCAGCATGGCGATTAGATCCTTAATCGAGCCCATTTTCCTCACAGAAGCCATCTGATCCCGAAAATCTTCAAGGGTAAACTGATTTTTTTTAAGTTTTTTTGCAAGCTCTTCAGCTTTTTCTTCATCCACTGCCTCCTGGGCTTTTTCGATGAAAGACAGTGTGTCCCCCATTCCAAGAATCCTTGAAGCCATCCTTTCGGGATGAAAAGGCTCAAGAGCAGTAAATTTTTCTCCAACTCCAATGAATTTAAGGGGCTTTCCGGTTACAGCCTTGATTGAAAGAGCAGCACCCCCCCTTGCATCACCGTCCATCTTACTTAAAACAACACCTGTAAGATCAAGTATTTTATCAAATGATCCTGCTATATTGACAGCATCCTGACCGGTCATTGCATCGGCAACAAGCAGTATTTCACAGGGTTCAATGCCTTTTTTAATGGCTGAAAGTTCAGCCATGAGCTTTTCATCCACATGCAGTCTGCCTGCCGTATCAATCAAAAGAACATCACAGCCAAGTTCTTCAGCCTGTTTTTCAGCTTTTCTGCAGATATCAAGGGGCTTCATATCGCAAGTTGACTGAAACACAGGAACATCAAGCTGCTTTCCTATTTTCTTCAACTGATCAATTGCTGCAGGCCTGTAAACATCCACGGGCACAAAAAAAGGTTTTTTACCATTTTTTCTTAAGAAAAGGGCAAGTTTGCCGCAGGTTGTTGTTTTTCCGGAACCCTGGAGCCCCACAAGCATTACAGCACAGGGTATTTTACCTTTAAGGTCAAGATCCTCGTGGGATGAGCCCATCATCTCAGTGAACTCATCATAAACAATTTTAACAACCTGCTGCCCCGGACTTAAGCTTTTCATCACCTCCTGTCCAAGAGCCCTTTCCTTTATGTCTGAAATAACTTTTTTTGCAACCCTGTAATTTACATCTGCTTCAAGAAGTGCCATTCTGACCTGTTTAAGGCCATCCTGAATATTTTTCTCACTTAAGGTGCCATGCCCCCTTAAAGCTTTAAATGCAGAATTAAGTTTGTCACTTAGATTGTCAAACATAAAATTTTAAACCTGTAAATTCCCTTAATCTATCAAAAATTATCCAAATAAACCACAAAAAAACAGATACAGAATCACACACCGGTATCACCGGGCTTTGTCTTTAAATTAAAAGCTATTGAGTTTAGTATCTATTCTGTGTTAAGTCAAGAAAATTCGGTAAAACCTGTAAACACAGTTGGCCAGTATCCGGATCTGGTCTGAATTGAAATTTTTTTGAATGAACCTTAATAAATTTGGGTTCAGGAATTCACATGGTGCAGTGATAACTGCAGCCGTGACAATGGAAAGAGCGCATAAATACAGACAAAATGAATAATACTGAAAACAAAGCGTTAAAAAAAGTTAAAGATATAAAAGAATTTACAAGGCAGGAGCTTGAAACCTTTTTTGAAAAAAAAGGTATGAGAGCTTTCAGGGCCGGGCAGATATTTAAATGGATTTATCTGCGCCAGGCAGACAGTTTCGATGAAATGACTGACCTGTCCAAAGAGTTGAGAGAAAGGCTCAAAAAACAGTTTTCAATTCCAAGGCTTGTGCTTCAAAATTCGGAAAAATCAATTGACGGAACAGAAAAACTTCTGTTCCGGTTACATGACAAAAAGCATGTTGAATCGGTTCTGATTCCTGAAAAAAATCATTACACCCTGTGCATCTCCTCCCAGGTGGGCTGTGCCCAGGGATGCAGATTCTGCCTCACTGCAAAGGGAGGATTTGAAAGAAATCTTACAACATCTGAAATCGTTTCTCAGGTGAGGGATGCCAGAAAAATTCTCTTAGACAGGGATGGTGACAACTCTATGCCCCTTTCCAATATTGTTTTCATGGGCATGGGCGAACCCCTTGCAAATTATGATGCCGTTATCAACGCCCTTTCAATCATAACCGACGGTGATTACGGACTTAAATTTTCAACAAGAAGGGTTACAATTTCAACATCGGGCATGGTTCCTGAGATAAAAAAACTCGGGCTTGCAACCAGCGCCAACCTTGCCGTGTCCCTTAATGCCACAAACGATAAAACCCGCTCCATGCTCATGCCCATAAACAGAAGATATCCGCTTAAAGACCTTTTGGCAGCCTGCCGTGAATTTAAGATGAAGCCAAGAAACAAAATAACTTTTGAGTATATTTTAATTAAAGATATTAACGACACAGATGAAGATGCCCTGCGCCTTGTAAAAATACTGGCACCCATCAGGTCAAAGGTAAACCTCATACCTTTTAATGAGCATGAAAAAAGTGATTTCAAAAGGCCGTCTGCTGCAAAAATAAACCATTTTCTTCAGATGCTTCTTGACAGAAATATCACGGCCATCACAAGAAAAAGCAAGGGAGATGATATTTCAGCGGCATGCGGCCAGTTAAAGGCAAAGCTTAAACTTAAATAACGGCCATGAAGAAATATTATTATCTGATCCATTTTCAATACTTAGGATTCCGGTATCACGGCTGGCTTAAGCAACCCGGATTAAAAACCATTGAATTCATGATGGAAAAAACAACAGAATTTATTTTGGGTCATACCTATTTTAAGATTTTAGGTGCCAGCCGAACCGATGCAAAAGTGTCTGCCAATCATTCTGCATGTGAACTTTTTGTCAATGAGCCCTTAGACATCGATAAACTTCTCATTAATTTCAACAATAATCTGCCAAATGATATAAAAGTCATAAAAATTGAAGAAAAAGACAGAAACTTTAATATTATTAATTCCCCGAGGATCAAGGAATATTATTATTTTTTTTCTTCCGGAGAGAAATGTCATCCCTTTTGTGCGCCGCTGATATGTTCTTTCCAGGAGGACCTTGATATTCTGCTGATGAAAAAAGGGGCATTATTATTCCAGGGGAAGCATGATTTCAGGCAATACTGCACAAAACCCGGTTTAAAAACAAATTTTAGACGAGAGCTGTTAGTCAGTAGAATCGAAGAAAATAATATTTTTACAGCCAATTTCTTTCCTGCAAGAAGTTATGTCTACCATATCCATTCAAAGGGATTCATGCGGTATCAGGTGCGCTTAATCATGGGCCAGCTTTTAAGCCTTGGAAAAAAAGAGATCAATTTATCAGATATTAAAGAATCCCTTAAGGGAGAAAGCTGTAAACCCCTCAGGCAAATTGCCCCATCTTCCGGACTGGTCTTGAATAAAATTAAATTTGATTGACGATCATAGTTATTTTGCTCAACTTTCGGACTTAAGCTTTAAACAACGGGGTCAGGCTTGTTTTATTGTGCTCTTTATCAAAAATTACTTATTTCAAAGGGTGAAAAGCGCAATAATGCAAGCCTGACCCCCACAAACTCAAATGGTCCGGAATTCTGCGCTATTTCTGTTCAACTTATTTCATCTCCGATCCTAAGTCGGAATTCGTCTAATGGCAGTTATTTAAATATAATGGCCTTGTCCTCTATTTTCATAATCCTGTCACAATAGGGAAGCATTCTTTCATCATGGGTCACCATAACTATGGCAACCTCCTGCTCCAGAGCTATTTTTTTAAGTATCTTTACAACATCCACAGAACGTTGCATATCAAGGGCGGCAGTCGGTTCATCTGCAAGAATGATCCGGGGATCATTAATCAAAGCCCTTGCTATGGCAACTCTCTGATTCTGTCCGCCTGAAAGCTGAGACGGCATTGCTTTTTCCTTATCTGCAATGTCAAAATATTTCAGCAGCTCCCTGGCCTTTGCCTTTGCTGTTTTTTTATCTGTTTTATTTGCCTGGGGAAGCAGCAGCAGATTATTTATAATATTTAAAAAAGGAATAAGATAATGTGCCTGAAAGATAAATCCTATTTTTTCCCTTCTTATTTTTCTGGTCTCCTTAGTAAGCCATTTATTATCAAATACCTTTTCGTTTCCGATCCAGATTTGTCCTGAGACGGGTTCTTCCACACATCCGATCATCATTAAAAGAGTTGTTTTTCCCCCGCCGCTCGGAGCAATAAGGGCAACAAGTTCACCTCTATTAATGGTAAAGGAGGCATCTTTTATAACTTCAATAAAACTGTCCCCGTCTCCAAAGGATTTGCTTAAATTCTCAACTCGTATGGCTGTATTATCATTCATATTATCCCCCTATGGCAGAAGCAGGATCAGCATTTATCACTTTTTTAACTCCCACAAAAGAAGCAAGTATGCTTGCCGCTATTACCACTCCGAAAAGCATCCATGCATCGGGAATTTCCAGAACCACTCGCTTGGGAAACTTTGAGTAAATTATATGTGAAAATATATTACCGAAAATAAAGGCGAGAATGCCAAGCAGTAATGTTTCTTCAACAATCATCCTTACAATCATGATGTTTGGCAGGCCTATGAGTTTCATTATGGAGATCTCTTTCATTTTTTCAAGTGTCATGGTGTATATGATAAGAGATATAATGATAGTTGCAACAATGATCAGTATAGCTGTAAACATGCCTATCTGTTTTGAAGCTTTTTCAACAACATATCTTGTCAGCACCGTCCGCTGCTGCTTTCTGGTATATACATTTTTATGATACCATTTACGTATATTACCGGCAATTTTTGCCACACTATACCCTGATTTTACTTTGGCAATAATGGCATTGACCATATGAGTATCTTTGTTGATTATCCCTCTTGCCCTGTCGGTCTGTATACGTTTGTTTGAATATGAAAACTGCAGTTCCTGCGCATCCTTAAGACTGATATATACTAACAAATCACCCCCTGAGGAAACACTGCCATGTGTTATTCCCACAACAGTATAAGTATTACGTCCGAGTTTTATTTTGTCATGGAGAGAAAAACCGGTTTTATCGGTAACCACAATTTCATAGTGATCCGTTGTCAGGGTACGGCCCTGCACCAGCCTTGCCGGATTAACAGGGTTAATATCTCCGTAAACATCATATCCAACTGCAAAAACACGTACCTTACCGTTTTTTTTCGGCAATTGAATATTCTGGAAAGTAATGGCGCAGGTTTTATCAATTCCCTGCAAAGATTGAATTGTATATTGTAAATCCTCATGCACCCTTGAAGCCTCTGCAAACGGTCCCAGGGTTCCCTGCTGTACAATCCACAGATCAGCGTTCAGATCTTTCAGCAAAACCTCCGCATCCACTATCATCCCGCGGTAAACTCCCATCATAATCAGAACTATGCCAAGCAGCATTCCCACGCCCATGGCAGTTACAATGAATTTTCCAAGGATATGTTTAACATCTTCCTTTGCCAAATGAATCATTAATAAATCCTCATACCCTCTTTCAAAGATTTCTTATGGCTGTCCGGAATGATCACAAGATAATTTTTGTCTTTGCCTGAAACTGCAATTTCAGTTTCATTCCGGGCAATTTCGTCAATGAGCACAAAATGAGCGTATTTGTTTCTTTTTACCCACATTCCTGTTGTTCCCTGTTTCTGTACAATTGCAGCAAGTGGAATTTTGGTAACTTTATCATATTGTCTGACACTGATCAGCACCTGGGCCTGTTCATTAATAAAAAACGGCTCCGGAAGAGTTTCAAAAGCCACATCAATCGTTCTTTCAAGGGTTACGGTATCGCTTATGGCCTGTATCCTTTTAACCACCCCTTTGTAAGGTCTGTCCGGCTGTGAACGAAGTACAATGGTTGCCTTTTGCTGAAGCTTGACCCTGGCACTTATCCGTTCATCAATTTTAGTTTCCACCCATAATGTTTTCGGATCAACTATTTTTAAGACAGGAGTTGACGGCAATATATTTTCAGCAACTTCAGCCTCCTTTGCAATCACATATCCATTCACAGGAGAATAGACTTTAAGCCGGGATATCTTTTCCTGTAGTGCTTCAATGTTTTTTAAGGCAGCAGCCACCGCGGATCTGGCAGAATTGATTTTAGCATTGGTGGTATTTATGGCAGCTTCAATACTTTGCAGATCTGCCCGTGCCTTGTCGTATTCAGATCTGGCTGCGAATCCCTGCTCGTTGAGTTTTTTATAACGTCTGTATGTGATCTGCAAAAGCTCTTTTTGGACAATCTGGCTTTTTAACTCATTCTGCAGTGCTTTAACATCATACTTTGACCTGTTGAAATCAGCCCTTGCCATTTCAAGCTGCTGTGGTAAATCAACTCCATCCATTACCACGAGCAATTGACATTTTTTAACCCACTTCCCCTGATCCGTTAAAATTTTTAAAATTTTCCCACCGGTCTGGGCGGTAATTGAATATATATTCAATGCACTGACATTACCGATTCCCTTTACACCTACCTTAAGCCGGCCGATAACCGGCCTGATGGTTTTAAATGTATGTTTCGGTATATACACCTTAAAACGTATAACAATGGCCATAATAGCTACAACAACAAGTATTATCAGATACTTGACAATAGTTTTCATCTAATCATTCCCTGTAAATATTCTAATCTGTTTATTGTATTTCTTCTGTCATAGCCTGCCTGAAGAAGCCCAAATTTTGCATCCAGCATCAATGCTCTGGCATCCAACACCTCAACATAGGTTGCAAGTCCCTCTTTATAACGGCCATTTACCACAATATTTGTCTGCCGAGCCGCTTTGAGTTGTGAAGATCTGGCTTGTATAGTGTGTTCATAGCGTTTCAGGTCTATAATAAGAGTTTCAAACTC
This sequence comes from Desulfobacteraceae bacterium, assembly GCA_015493575.1. Taxonomy (GTDB): domain Bacteria; phylum Desulfobacterota; class Desulfobacteria; order Desulfobacterales; family Desulfobacteraceae; genus WGCX01. The sequence continues at coordinate 21,177 of WGCX01000086.1, forward strand.
TTCCTTAACGACCAGTACCTTTGCCCTGTATTGATTTTCTGCATTTTGCCTGTCAATTATTGCCTGGTTTTCCTTAGCAGAGATCTGCCCTCCGCTATAAAGCGGGATATTAAATAAAATTCCCACCATTGTGGAATTATATGTATTAAGAGAATCCTGATACTGATAGGATGCTATGGCATCAATGGAGCCATAATGCAATGCCTTCGCAGCTTTATACCGGATTTCTTTTTCCTGTATATTTTTTTCAAGGCTTTGAAGTATTGGTGAATTTTTCAGCATAGTTTCTTCATTGTTTAATTTTTTATTCTCTATTATGACATTATCTTTAAGGGTTACATTGCGGGAAATCGGCTGGTCAATATAAAGGGATAAAATTGTTAAGGCTTTTGCAAGATTTGACTCTGCTATGGATAAATTATCCTTGGCAACGTAAACAGATGACATAAAACGGGTTTCATCCGCATGAGTTTTCATCCCCTGCCTGACAAGGGCTTTTGCCTGGTTATACAGAATTTCTTTTGCAATTAAATCGTTTTTTCGCACTGAAATGGCCTTTTTTTGGACTATTGCAAGCTCATATTGGAGTTTTACTTTATAACTCAATAAAGCCCTGGCATCTTTAAGGGATAAGCCAGCTGTTTCTTTTTGCACTTTTTCAGCCTTTATAAGGGAAACGGTTCTGGAAAAATCCCAAATTTTCTGTTTAAGCACCACTCCGGCTAATAAACCATCATGGTTCTGTGTCCTAAAAAGGCCATTAACGGACATAGTATAGGTTTTTGTCGGATCATATTCCGCATTAAATGAAACCTGGGGCAGGTAATCGGCTTTGGCAACTTTAATCTGTTCTTTGCTGTGCCTGATCTGCAGAAGAAATTGTTTGATATCAGGATGGGTATGCAGAGCTTTTTTGATACAATTTTCCAAAGTAAGCGTTTCGGCATTCACAATGCCCATGGATACCAGTGTCATGGGACCCAATAAAATTAATAAAACATATAAACTGATCAAACGAAGTGTTTTCACACGATTTTCCTTGTAATTTCAATAAGGGATAAAAACTTTAAGGCCGGAGCAAAGTCCATGCTCCGGCCACACATAACAACAATACATGAATCAGAAATTCTGACAAAGTATGAAATAGACGTAATAATTTACGTTCTATTTCTTATAAAAAAACAAGTCAATTATCCACTATAGTGCCACAGTTTGAGCCGTCTCTGCTTCTTTGGGGGCCGTTTCCGTCCTTTGGCCTGACACGTGTATTATCCGTTTGCATATTACCTTTTCCCTGACCTTTCAGCTGACCTCCCATCCTACCCGTTCCACGGTTATCGCAAATTCCGTCACCGTTATTATCCACAAAATTTTGTTCCCTTACACTGCTCGTATTTCCACTGTTATTCATACTTTGATGCTGACGACCGTATCTGTTTCCGTTCCCATTTCTCCTTCCATTTCCTGCAAAGGAAAAACCCGGGGCCATCATTATGCAGACACATATTATCAAAATTATTGAAATTTTTTTCATTATTTTCTCCATTTACTTTTTTTGATTATCAATTTATTTTACTTATGTTCTCAACTTTCGGACTTAAGCTTTAAACAACGGGGTTAGGCTTGTTTTATTGTGCTCTTTATCAAAAATTACTTATTTCAAAGGGTGAAAAGCGCAATAATGCAAGCCTGACCCCCCACAAACTCAAATCAATCAACACCGAAAGTTGAGTTATGTTGAAAATTTCCAACTGTTCGCAGTTCAATTCCATTTATTTCTTATAACGGCCATGAGGCCGAGCTGGTGACTCTTAAACGGCCTCACAACAAATATTGAAACTC